>JAGDDB010000064.1 GCA_017958265.1 Oscillospiraceae bacterium
AAGCCACTCCAGCTCGTTCCCTCCGCTTCTCCAGCAGCAGCCCTTGCTGCCGGAGGTAACAAGATGTCCGCAATGATTGAAGTCCGCCGCGCTTGAATGGCGCACGGCACGTCTCAGCGCCAGATCTCTCATCGTCATCTCTCCGTTTTTATAATCGTCCGGAGCGCCGCTCCGGCATGCAGTCTGTTTGTTTTTACTAAAAAACTATCCTGCGGGGCTTATTGATATTTGACTTCCCGGCCCGGGAATGGTATTGTATGTTTATACAAAAACTTATGGAGGTACATATATAAATGGGTGATTATCTTAAAGGCAAAGTCGCCATAGTTACCGGCTCCGGCATGGGCATAGGCCGGGCTGTGGCAAAAGCTCTTGCCGCCGAGGGCTGTAAGGTCGTCACGAACAACCGCGCTCCCTGGGACGGCGTCATCCCCGTTGACGAGGAAAAATTCTCCAGGCTTCCCAAAGACATGCAGGATTGGTGCATGACCGAGTATGCCAAGTATTACGGCGATGCGGAGCGCACCGCGAAAGAGATCCGCGATGCCGGCGGCGAAGCCGTTGCCTGCTTCGGCGACATCTCCGATTACGAAGCGGCGGGCAAGCTCACCGAGACTGCGATTAACACCTACGGCAAGCTTGACATCGTCGTAAACATCGCTTCCGCCTTCGGCTTCAGTCCCGTACAGGATATGCCCAAGAAAATGTGGGACAGGGTCAACACCGTCAAGCCCACCGGTCATTTCTATGTCATACGTCAGGCTGTGCAGCATATGATCGATCAGGGCTGGGGCCGTATCGTGAACTGCGCTTCCCCCGCCTGGACCGGCGGCGATCTCCGCCAGAGCGAATACTGCGCCGCCAACGCCGGCGTCGTCGGCATGACCTACGGTCTTGCCGCCGAGCTTAAGGAATACGGCATCACCGCCAACACCTTTGCGCCTGCCGCAAAGACCAGGGCGAGCGTGGATATGGAAATACACAACTTCCTTGAGGGCGACCGCAAGACCATATCCGGCGGCCCCGGCATCAGCTATGACGGCACGGCCGCTCCCGAGACCTTCGCCAACTTTATCGTATGGCTCTGCGGAGACGGCGCAAAGGACGTCACCGGCCAGGTCTTCATGACCATGGGCAAATTCATAGGCCGCTATGCGATCCCCGCCGTTGAAGGCGCCATGTTCGCCGACGGCGACTCCTGGAGTCTTGACGAGGTCACCAAGAAATCCGAAAATCTCTTCAAGCCGATGCAGATGCCCGGCTTCGGGAAATAAGCCAATCCGCAACTCGGGCGGCCGCGGAGATCCGCGGCCGCTCATACTGTCGACCTGGGCCTTCGGACCGTGCGGCAGACTTATTCAGACGAGTTTGTTTGTCAGCGTACCTATCCCCTCACTGGTCACGGATACAACGTCGCCCTCTTTGAGCCATTCTCTGCTGCCCTTCGGTTTTCCGAGTATCACTCCGGCGGGCGTTCCCGTGAATATCAGATCCCAAGGCTCGAGCCTGAAAAAGCGCGAGCACCAGCTCACTATCTCCGCGCAGGAAAAAATCATGTTTTCCGTATTGTCGTCCTGTACCGTTTTTCCGTTCACCGTACAGCTTATGCGGTGCGGCGCGTCGGGATCGAAGCGATCCGCTTCCACGATATGCGGCCCGACCGGCGCAAAATCCGGAAGAGCCTTGCCCGCCAGCCACTGATTGGACAGGAACTGACAGTCGCGCGCGCTCAGATCGTTGCCGCAGGCATACCCGTAAACGTAATCAAGCGCCTCTTTCTCTTCCACGTTGTAGGCCTGCCTGCCCATGACGATCACCAGCTCCGCCTCATAATCATAGCAGCGGTGCCACCGGGGCAGATAAATGTCCGCTCCGTCGCATGTCAGGCTGTCGTTGAATTTGCTGAAGAGGACGGGATGCTCCGGTACCTCCCCTTTTGTCTCTTCGGCATGGCTTTTGTAATTGAGACCCACGCAGATTATTTTTGTCGGCTCGCAAATGTTTTTCTTCATCTTGATCCCCTCCATATCAAAAAAGCGATCACGGCCCACTGAGCGATGCAAATGGCCGGCAGACCGTATTTGAATTGTTTGTGCTTGGTTTTGTGTCTGAACACACTCATTCCGAGCCACGCCCCAAGTGCTCCGCCCAAAAATGCCGTCGTGAAAATGCTTTTTTCCTTCACTCTCCATTTGTTCTTTTTTGCCCTGCGCTTGTCTATACCCATAACGGCAAATCCGACAAGGTTGACGAAGAGCAAATAAAATGCGATAATGATAATAAGCTTACGGTCCATACCGATCCTATCTCCCGCAGATTGATCAAAAGAGGTAATTTCATGGAAAGAAAATATGACTTCATAGCCCGCCTGCGTGTCACGGTCCCCGGAGCCGACACGAAAACTTCTTTCGGCCACGGTACCGCTCAGCTTCTCCAGGGCGTAGTTGAGCTGCATTCTCTCAACCGTGCCGCGAAAAGAATGGGCATGGCCTACAGCAAGGCGTGGAAAAGCATACGCGAGACGGAGGCGCACCTCGGAATTACTCTTATGGAGCGTCAGGCTCAGCACGGCTCCGTGCTTACGCCGGAGGGCGCAAAATTCCTCGAGGCCTTTCTTGCGGCCGAGCGCGCGGCGGACGCCGCCGTTCGCGAGGCGTTTAAGAGCCGCGGCTACTGAAGCCTTATTCTCAGCATATCCCCTTCGCTGAGCTTCAGCGGAGAGCGCACATATACCCTCTGCATCGGGTGAAGGGCGTCCTTAATCCGCTCGCCGTCTTCGTTTTCCATGTATTCAAGCGCAAAGCTTTCGCCCAGGCTGTGCGGAGACAGCAGTTCCATCCTCTGCCCGAGGCTGAAACGGTTTCTCTGCTCCAGCTCATACAGTTCTCCCCGCCGTCCCGCTTTCACCGACGCGGCAAATATGCAGTCCTGCATATAGCCGTCATGAGCGGGCGGCTCTTTTTTTATGCTGCCGTGGTAAAAACCCGTTGAAAACTCTCTGTGGCTTGCGCACATCAGTTCTTTCATCAGCGTTTCCTTATCCGCGCTTCCGTCAAGAGCGCGGCGGTAAGCGTTTGTCACCGTCGCGGTATAATAAGGCGATTTCATCCGTCCCTCTATTTTGAAAGAACATATCCCCGCAGCTTTCAGCTCATCCAAAAGCTCGAGCGCGCACAGATCGCGCGAACTGAGTATCGTCGTTCCGCGGCCGTCCTCTTCGATCTCAAAGTACTCTCCCGGGCGTTTCTCCTCGGTCAGCCGGTAATTCCACCGGCAGGGCTGAGCGCAGTCTCCCCTGTTGGAGTCGCGTCCGGCAAGATATGCGCTTATCAGACACCGCCCCGAATACGCCATGCACATGGCTCCGTGAACGAACGCTTCAAGCTCCAGCTCCGGAGGCGTGCTGTCGCGCAGTTTCTTTATTTCATCCACGGAAAGCTCTCTTGCAAGTATCACCCTCTGCGCTCCGAGCTCGGACCATTGCCGCGCCGCGGCATGATTGGTGCAGTTTGCCTGAGTGCTAATATGCGCCGGCAGCTCCGGCGCGCAGCGCCGCAGCTCGCTGAGCACGCCGAGATCGGATACTATCACCGCGTCGGCGCCGACCGATGAAAGGAAACGAATATATTCCGGCAGAGTGTCTATCTCATCTCCCCGGGCAAAAGCGTTAAGAGCGACGTATATCTTTTTCCCCGCGGTGTGAACATAGCTTATGCCCTCGGCAAGTGTTTCCCGGTCAAATGCCGCCGCCGATGCGCGCAGATGCAATCCGGGTCCTCCGCAGTATACCGCGTCCGCGCCGAAGTAAACGGCGGCTTTCAGTTTTTCCATATCCCCGGCCGGGGAAAGCAGCTCATGATCCATTTGCTTTTCCTACTTCAGTTCCCTGTAATACAGTCCGTTGGTCCTTTCCGCGCTCCACGGCTCGTGACCGACGTAAACGCGATATGCTTTTTCGCATTCCTCCGCGCTCTCCGTCGTAAAATACAGCAGCGTGAAATCCACTCCGCTTATTTCCTTGTCACCTATGTAAAGCGGCACCGGATTGAGAAGCGAAGAATATTTCCTTTTGTGACACAGCACGGTAAGCTTTCTTCCCGTTCTGTCGGTTACGCTTCCCCTCCCGCCGCATTCGGCGCACCCGACGGCCGCTTTTACCGGGCAGCTCCTGTAAAGCATCAGCGGCAGATATCCGTATGCTATCAGGCCGCGTCTTGTTTCGCCCGGCATCCTTACCGCGTCTTTCATGGCTGTCTCATATGACAAAACGGCGTCTTCAACGCCCATGCGCCGGTATTCTTCGAGCGCGGCGCCGTTGAGTATATTCAGTCCGAAGCCGCCGAGAATCTTTAATCCGAGCTCTTCGCCCGTTTTTACGTGCGCAAGGTTTTCCGCGCAGATATATTCCAGTCCCTTCTCCTTCAATGAGATAAGGGCCTGTTTCAGCTCCGGCTCGTCAAGCGGCGGGCAAAAGCGCGGCAGCTCCGCCGCGAGGCGGCCGCCGAGGCGGCTTATATGCTCTTGTTTGATCTCCTCCGCAGGGAGGCAAATAAATTCGGCCTCGGGACAGTCAAAAAGCTGCTCCGCCTTTTCAAACCGCAGCCATACCGCGGGAACGGTACTGCGCAGCCTTCTTTCCGGCTCTTCGAAATCCCCGATAAAGTTCAGCGGAGCGGTCTTTTCTCTTATCGCGAGCAGTTCTTCAAGCGCCTGTTTTCTCAAAGGATTGAGCTTAGCGGTATATCCCTCGTCCATTTCGGCCGAAAGCTTGCGCAGATAAAAGGGCGTTCCGCCCGTTTTTGAAAGCGCCTGCTCCGGCCTGAGCTTGTTTTCGCTCACCTTTTCGGGCTTTTCGCCGTATACTTCCGCGCTGTTGATGCCGTCGCTAACGGTAAGCTTAACTTCTCTGCCTGCCGCAAGCTCAAGGTGCATGTCGACCGGTACGCTCATGCGCTCCCTTCTGTACAGCCCGGCGGCTTTACCCAGCGCCTTCGCGCTCTTATCGGCGTCCTCACGCGTACGGTGTCCGAACATATCCTTCATGTCTCCCGTAAGGTATGCGTCCGTAAAACCGCTTCTTGAAAAAACGTTTTCGAGAAGCTCCGTATCCGGCTTTTCTCCTCTCAGCGCTTTTACGCATGCGTCCGTTGCCGCGGCGACATACTCCGGTCTTTTCATGCGCCCCTCTATTTTAAGTGAGCATACTCCCGCCTTTTCAAGCTCATTTATCCGGTTTATATAGCTCATATCTTTCAGCGACAGGGCGTATTCTTTTTTTCCGCATTTGAAATCCAGCCTGCACGGCTGCGCGCACAGCCCTCTGTTTCCGCTGCGTCCGCCGAGCATCGACGAAAGACCGCACTGCCCCGACACCGATACGCACAGCGCCCCATGCACGAATACCTCAAGCTCGGTGTCCGTTTGGGCCGCAATCGCCTCTATCTCTCTCAGCGAAAGCTCTCTTGCAAGAACAACGCGCGAAAAGCCCAGCTCCGCCGCTTTTCTGACTCCCGAAACATTATGTATGCTCATCTGGGTGGAGGCGTGAAGCGGCATATCCGGCATATGTTTTTTAAACATGGACGCGACCGCGAGATCCTGCACGATAACGGCGTCTGCGCCGCTGTCGCCTATATCGCGCATCTGCCGGAAAAGCATACCGAGTTCCCTGTCCGTAACCAGCGTATTTACGGTCACGTGGACCTTTACGTTTCTTCCGTGACAGTAAGCTACGGCGTTTTTCAGCCCCTCGGCGTCAAAATTCGATGCTCCGCGGCGGGCGTTGAAATCGCCCATTCCCAAATATACCGCGTCGGCTCCGGCGCGTACCGCCGCAGTCAGCTGCTCCGTTCCGCCCGCCGGTGCAAGTATCTCCATCCGTCCGCCTCCCGCTTTCAAAACGCACGCTCGTTTTCATGTTTTTGAGTTTATCACATTGACAGTTTTACTACAAGCATTTATAATGCCATTATAAAAATAGTGAAAATA
>JAGDDB010000065.1 GCA_017958265.1 Oscillospiraceae bacterium
AGATAAAGATTTCTTTCGAGATTGGTGCCGTCCACGATATTGAGTATCGCGTCTGGCCGCTCGCCTATCAGGTAATTTCTTGCCACAACTTCCTCAAGAGTGTACGGAGAGAGGGAATAAATGCCGGGAAGGTCGGTTATGATGACCCCGTCGTGCTTTTTAAGTCTGCCCTCCTTTTTTTCCACGGTCACTCCCGGCCAGTTGCCGACGAACTGATTGGAGCCGGTCAGGGCATTGAACAGCGTCGTTTTACCGCTGTTGGGGTTTCCCGCAAGGGCAATTCTGATATCCATTATAAACACTCCGTTTCTGCTCAAATGAGCCTTGTTTGGTTAGCAAGTGCTAACCTCTGCCCGAAAAAAAACGCCGTTATTCAACCTCGATCATTTCCGCGTCCGCTTTGCGTATCGACAACTCATAGTTCCTTACCGTCACCTCGATGGGATCGCCGAGGGGCGCAGTCTTGCGCACATATATCGGAGTATGCTTGGTTATGCCCATATCCATTATGCGCCGCTTGACGGCCCCTTCTCCGTGAAGGCGGACTACCGTTGCGCTTTCTCCTATTTTGACATCTCTCAGAGTTTTCATTTCCTTGGCCTCCCTATACGATTATTTTCCGGGCAAGCTCGCCGCTGACCGCTATGCGGCTCTCCTTGACCTTTACTATAAGATTTCCGCCGAGCATGCTTATGACGCTGACCTCGCCCCCTACGTTGAAACCGAGGTCTTCCAGATGCTTTTTTGTCTCCGGATCGCCGCCGATACGTTTTATGATCTGCGGCTGTCCGGCTTCTGCGTAAATAAGCGGCATCATGTTTTCCCTCCCGCCGGTGTCGATTTTCGCTTACCGAAATCGGTTAGCAGCCTCTAACCGTCCCTTATTATAGTTAGCCTCTGCTAATTTGTCAATGGTCAGTTTGATTATTTTGAATTGATTTTTTCCCCATTGTATTGTAAGCTGTGTCAGTGAAAGGAGGTCTTGTTTATGCCTTTACAGGAATCGGGAGAAATGTATTTGGAGACACTTTACATTCTTTCACAGCGTTCCGCGAACGTCCGCAGCATTGACGTCGGCGAATATATGGGGTATTCCAAGCCTTCGGTCAGCAGGGCGATCGGACTGCTGAAAAAAAGCGGCTATGTCCGGACCGATGAGTCCGGCTGTCTCCGGCTCACGGAAGCCGGCGAGGAAAAGGCGAGATCCGTCTATGAGCGCCATACGGTCCTTACCGAGCTGTTTGTCAACCTCGGAGTAGACGCGAAAACCGCTGCCGACGACGCATGCCGCATCGAGCACCATATAAGCGATCAAACCTTTGAGGCCGTCAAAGCCCATATGAAAAAATACGGGGCGGAGCGGCATCCGTGAAGTCCGTTTTCCCGACGGCACGGAGCATCGTGACCTACGAAAAAAAACACGCAGTCTCTTTCAGCCGAAACGGCTTAAAAGAAACTGCGTGTTTTGACTTGTTCAGGCGAAGTGAGGCGGACGCCTGCCGGTTTTCACGGGCCGCTTTGAACTCACCCGGCGTCATCCGAAAACAATATCAGTGAAAACCAGGTTACGATATTGCCTCCGTTGAAAAAATCCATGCCGTGTTTTTCCGCAAGATCGGTCACTATGATCCCGTGGCTTTCCACGCAGGGAAACATACGCTCCGGATGACGGCAGGGCTTTCCTTCGGCATAGGCGCATTTTTCACATATGGCGCAGGCCTCGGTCGAAAGCGCGAACACCGTGCCGCACTGCTCCGCGATCAGATCGCGTACCCGGCGGGTGATCGCCTCATGCGGCGCCCGGGTGGACAGCGTTTCTTCGATATTCGCTATGTCGCTCACCTCGGTCACCGTGGAAAACAGCAGTCCGCTCGTAAATTCCATGCATTTTTCACGGCACTGCTCCACCGTGCCCACGGCCGGAGGGCAGGCCCAGGTCCTGCCGTACATGGGGCATTCGGTGCGGCAGATATAGCGCACGTTCTCCGAAAACACCAGCTCGTCCGTGCTTATGAATTCATACTGCAGAAGCGGAAGACTGCTGAGCTGCTCTTCAAGGAGCGTTCTGTTCACTTTTCTTTGTAATACAGCCCACAGTGACAGTAGCCCTCAAAATCGGGATCGGCGGTCTGCTCGCGGAATTCTTTGCACATGCACTTGTTGTCCTCGGTCTTCTCCACGCGGCAGGGGCAGTAGCCGCCTTTTTTCTTCAGCCCCTCTTTTATAAGGCGGACGGTCTCGGCGTCCTCATTCAGTCTTATTCTCATCTCAGTGCCTCAATTGTCTCGATCAGCTGCGGCTTTCTTCTTACTCCGGTCAGTCTCGCGGCCTCGCGGCCGTCTTTGAAGAACACCAGCGTGGGTATGGCGCTTATCCCGAATACGGCGGCAAGCCCCTCCTCCGCGTCCACGTTGACCTTGCCGAATTTCACGCCTCTGAACTCATCGGCAAGCTCTTCGATGACCGGCGCCATCAGGCGGCAGGGTCCGCACCATTCCGCCCAAAAATCCACTACCGCGATCCCGTTCGCGGTCTCTGTCTGAAAATTATCGCTGTTCAGCTCTATTGGTTTCATCTCTTTTTCTCCTTTTCCGCTCTATAATTCTGCAAGTTCTTTGAAACTGTCCTTCAGCCTCGGATACAGGCCGGTGTATACGCGGTAAAACTCATTGTACCTGTCGTGCTTTTCCGCATCCGGCTTAAGCTCGTCCCTGTCGTGTATCATGGCCCGGCAGGCCTCGGGCACCGTGGGATATATGCCCGCTCCCACCGCCGCCAGCACCGCCACGCCGAGTGCAGGCCCTTCCGTGCACTCCACGGTCCTCGCGGCAACGCCGAAAACGTCCGCAAGCATCTGCCGCCAGAAAGCGCTTTTCGCTCCGCCGCCGCAGGCGTATATCCGCGAAATGTCCGTTCCCATACCTTTCAGTATTTCCAGCCCGTCGCGCATGGAATACGATACGCCCTCCATCACGGCCCTTACCATTTCGGCCCTGCCGTGCCTTGCCGACAGCCCGAAGAACACTCCGCGGCAGTCCGCGTCAAGGTGCGGGGTCCTCTCGCCCATGAGATAGGGCAGGTATATCAGCCTGTCGGCGCCTACGGGCACCTTTTCCGCCAGCCTGTCCAGCTCCGCGTAGCTCATGTCCGGGGCGAGATTGTTTCTGAACCACTGTACGGACAGCCCCGCCGCCTGCATAACGCCCATGATGTGCCAGGCGCCCGGCACGGCGCAGCAGAAGGTATGCACTCTGCCGAGGGGATCTATCGCTATTTTGTCCGAATGTGCGTAAACTACTCCCGATGTGCCTATCGTGGCAAAGGCGCTGCCGTCGGTGACCACGCCCGTTCCGACGGCGGCGGCGGCGTTGTCCCCCGCTCCGCCGACCACCGGCGTTCCTTCGGCAAGCCCCGTCGCCGCGGCGGCATCGGCCGTAACATATCCCGTCACCTCGGGCGATTCGTATACTCTGCCGAGCAGCGCGGGATCTATTTCGAGAGCTTTCAGCACTTCCCCGGACCAGCGGCGCGCGGGAACGTCAAGCAGCTGCATGCCGGAAGCGTCGCTGACCTCGGTGGCAAACTCTCCGGTCAAACGGTAGCGCAGATAATCCTTGGGCAGGAGTATATGCCTGCAGCGGGCGTATACCTCCGGCTCGTTGGCGCGCACCCAAAGTATCTTGGAGGCCGTAAAGCCCGTAAGGGCGGGATTGGCGGTTATCCCGATCAGCTTTTCCCGGCCTACGCGCCGGGTTATCTCTTCGCATTCCTTCGCCGTGCGCTGATCGCACCAGATTATGCTTTTCCTCAGGACCTTTCCGTCCGCGTCGAGCATGACAAGCCCGTGCATCTGTCCCGATATCCCCACTCCGGCAACGTCCCCGGGGGATACTCCGCTCTTTTCCATGACCCGTCGCACCGTCTGAATGCCGGCGCGCGCCCAGTCGTCCGGATCCTGTTCCGCCCAGCCGTTTTGAGGCTGGTAGAGCGGATATTCCTCCGTCGCCTCGGCCAACACGGTGCCGTCGGAGTCAAACAGCACCGTTTTGGTGCCGCTGGTGCCCAGATCTATGCCTATAAGATATGCCTTCATCGCTGCGCCCCGCTTTCCTCTTTCATTTTCCGGCTCCGTGCCGGTTCAGCCGAAGAGTATCTCGTTGACTATCCTCTGCAGATATTCCTGCTTTCCGGAGGGCGGCGCGGCGGGTTTGCCGAGCTTTACCGCCATATCGGACAGCTGGGCGAGCGTGGTCTTTCCGGCGCGTATATCTGCGCCCAAGCCCCTGCCCCAGTCGGCATATTTATTCTTTACGAACTCGTCTATGCGTCCGTCCTCGATGATCGCCGCGGCCTTGATGAGACCGAGGGCAAAGCTGTCCATTCCGAGAGCGAAGGCCTGGAACATATCCTCGGGCGTATTGGAGGGGCGGCGGTTCTTGGCGTCGAAGTTGAAGCCGCCGGTGAGTCCGCCCGCTTTGAGCACTTCGTACATGGCGAAGGTGGTCTCGTAAACGTCGAAGGGGAATTCGTCGGTATCCCAGCCCAGCAGCAGATCGCCCTGGTTGGCGTCTATGCTGCCCAGCATGCCGTTGTCCGCGCATACTCTCAGCTCGTGGTTGAAGGTATGTCCGGCGAGCGTGGCATGGTTCGCCTCGATATTCAGTTTGAAATCCTTGTCCAGACCGTAGCGGCGCAGGAAGCCTATGGCGGTGGCCGCGTCGAAATCATACTGATGCTTCATCGGCTCCTTGGGCTTGGGCTCGATATAGAAATCTCCCTTGAAGCCTATCGAGCGGCCGTATTCGACGGCCATTTTCATGAGCGCGGCTATGTTTTCCTGCTCCAGCTTCATGTCCGTGTTCAGAAGGGTCTCATAGCCCTCTCTGCCGCCCCAGAACACATATCCGCGTCCCCCGAGCTTTACCGTGATATCCAGCGCCTTTTTTATCTGCGCCGCCGCGAAGCAGTATACCTCCGTGGAGCATGAGCTGCCCGCGCCGCTCATGTAGCGGGGATTGTTGAACAGATTGGCCGTGCCCCAGAGGCATTTTATGTCGGTGCCCTTCATTTTTTCGAGGATATAGTCGCTGATCTCGTCGAGGCGCGCATTGGTCTCCTCTATGGTCTCCGCCTCCTGAACAAGGTCGAGATCGTGGAAGCAGAAATACTCCAGTCCCAGCTTTTTCATAAACTCAAAGCCCGCGTCCGCCTTGGCCTTTGCGTGCTCCATCGTCCCGGGGACCGCTCCGAAGCTCTTGTCCGCCGAGGCGCTGCCGAACATGTCGCTGCCCGCCGCTCCGAGATTGTGCCACCAGGCCATGGCAAAGGGCAGATGCTCTTTCATCTTCTTTCCGAGGACCATTCTTTCAGGATCGTAGTACTTGAACGCGAACGGATTCCTGCTGTTCGGTCCCTCGAATTTGATCAC
>JAGDDB010000066.1 GCA_017958265.1 Oscillospiraceae bacterium
TGCAGATGATGTCAGGACCTTGATGTAAGATCTCGGTTTTACTGCAGATCGGCACTATGGCCGGGGCGTCCACGACCACTATTTCAAGCCCCCGGTCTGCAATTTCGAAATGCACCGGATGCTGTTCGGTCCGGGCAATGATCCGCGCCTGATCGATTATTATGACGATGTAAAATCACGCCTGCTGCTCAACGAGGGCAGCGGCTTCGGCTATCATTTCAGCGACGAAGATTTTTATGTTTATATGATCGCCCATGAATACAAGCACTACTCCGGAGGCGGAACGGGACTGCGCTCGCTGCTGGATACCTATGTGTACTGCAGGAGCAAGGGCGAGAGGATCGATCGGGCATACATCGACGGAGAACTCGGCAAGCTGGGGATCGCTGATTTTGAAAAGGCCAACCGCGGTCTTGCGCAGCGGCTGTTCGGCGGAGAGACGCTGACTGAGGCCGACGAAGAACTGCTGGACTACATTCTTTCGTCCGGTACCTACGGAACGTCGTCAAATCGGGCAAAAAATCAGATCGCCGAGAAAGGCCGTGCCGGGTATCTGCTCTCCAGAGCTTTTCCGTCCCGGGATGTTATGCAGCTGCTGTATCCGATCCTGGATCGGCTGCCTTTTCTGCTTCCGGCGTGCTGGGCGCTGCGGCTGATAAGCGCGCTGATAACAAAGCGGAAAAAGGTCGCCTTTCAGCTGAAGGCAGTGTTTCGTCATTAAATATCCCCTGCGAGGACACGGCGCCGCCCGCGGCAAATTTTTGCGCAAAACCTCTTTTAATGTTGACGAAAATGTAGTAACATTATATAAAACACTTCGCGGGACGGCCCGCCGATACCGGAGGAAAGATTCAATGGAGCTGCAATACAGACGCGTACTGCTCAAGATAAGCGGAGAAGCCCTTGCGGGCGGCTCCGGGCGCGGGATAGATTTCGATTTTCTTGAGGAAGTATGCGGCAAGATCAAAAAATGTGTCGATATGGGCGTTCAGGTCGGCATAGTGATAGGCGGAGGCAATTATTGGCGGGGCGTCAAAGACGGAGGCGGAAAGATGCGCCGCTCCCGCGCGGATTACATGGGCATGCTGGCGACGGCGATGAACTGTCTCGCCGCACTGGACTGCCTGGAGCGCGCAGGCGTGGAGGCGCGGCTGCTCAGCGCCATAGCCATGAATGAGATAGGCGAGGCTTTCAGCTGCGACAAGGCGATGAGATATCTCAGCGAGGGCAAGACCCTGCTTTTCGCCTGCGGTACCGGAGAGCCGTATTTTTCCACCGATACCGCCGCCGCGCTCAGAGCGGTGGAGATAGAGGCCGATGCGATACTCCTTGCTAAAAACGTGGACGGAGTATACGATAAAGACCCGAAGAAGGATCCTTCCGCGAAGAAATTCGACGAAGTGAGCTACGCCGAGGTGCTGAGCCGTCAGCTTGGCGTGATGGACATGCCCGCGACCTCTCTTGCCATGGAAAATAATATACCCATTCAGGTTTTCGCATTGGAGGATACGGAAAACATAGTCCGTGCCGTCACGGGCGAAAAAACGGGAACGAAAGTGTTTTGACAGGAGGTTAAAATAATGAATAAGAGCGATTATGCAGAGTTCACCGAAAAAATGGAAAAGACCACCGAGGTCATGCAGGCCGCTTTTGCCGCCGTCAGGGCGGGCAGAGCCAACGCGGGCGTGCTCGATCAGATAAAGGTGGACTATTACGGAACTCCCACTCAGATAAATCAGATCGCGTCTATCTCCTCGCCGGACGCGAGAACACTGGTTATCTCGCCCTGGGACGGCAGTACCCTCAAGCTCATCGAAAAGGCGATACAGGCCAGCGATCTCGGCATCAATCCCCAGAACGACGGGAAGCTCATTCGCCTGGTATTTCCCCAGCTTACGGAGGAACGCCGCAAGGATCTGATCAAGCAGGTCAGAAAATACTGCGAGGATAGCAAGGTCGCCGTGCGCAATATACGCCGCGACGCCATGGAGCTTTATAAGGCGCAGAAGAAAAAATCCGAGATCACCGAGGACGATTACAAAAACATCGAAAAGGATATCCAGAAGCTGACGGACGACTATATCAAAAATCTGGATGTGCTGACCGAGAAGAAGGAAAAGGAACTTTCCGAAATATAATGGCGCCGATCGGAAAAAACAAAGCACGGGCGGGGGAAGAGCGGTTTGCCGTCCCCCGTCATGTTGCCATTATAATGGACGGCAACAGCCGCTGGGCGAAAAAACGCGGCCTGCCCCGCACCGCGGGACATTCCGCAGGAGCGGAGGCTTTCAGAAAAATAACCAAATATTGCCGTGATCTCGGCATGGAATATCTGACGGTGTATGCCTTTTCTACCGAGAATTGGAAGCGCTCGGCCGACGAGGTAAGCGCGATAATGGGGCTTTTGGAGAAGTATCTCTACGAAGCCATCGAGGATATGGAAAAGGAGCATACGCGCCTGTTCCTGATGGGCGATCTCAGCCGGCTGTCGCCCGGTCTGCAGGAGCTGTCAAAAAGGGCTCTCAAGACCGCGGAGACCGTGAAGGGACTGCAGGTGAACGTATGCTTCAATTACGGCGGACGCGACGAGATACTGCGCGCCGCCGAAAGATATGAGAAGGACTACGCCGCCGGCAGAGCAGGAGAGATAGAAGAGGCGGGCTTTTCGCAATATCTGTATTCCGCCGGCATTCCCGATCCCGACCTGATAATCCGTCCCAGCGGGGAAATACGCACGTCGAATTTCCTGCTTTGGCAGTCGGCCTATTCCGAGTATTATTTCACCGACACTCTGTGGCCGGATTTTGATGAAAAAGAACTTGACAAGGCGCTTATCGCCTACAATAAGCGCAGCAGACGATTCGGCGGCGTATAACGGCGCCGCCGCAGCGTATCATATCCTTCGGAGATGAAATGATGAACAACCGTATAGGGCGTATAAACGAGGATATACAGCGGGAACTTGCGGAGCTTATTCGCGCCGTGAAGGATCCTCGGGTGCAGCAGGGCATGCTCAGCATAACGGGCGTAGACACTACGGGAGATCTGCGCTATGCCAAGGTATATGTGAGCATTTTGGGCGACGTGGATGAAAAAGAACTGAAAAAAGGTCTGAGATCCGCCGCGCCCTGGCTGCGCCGGGAGCTGGGGGGCAGGCTGAGCCTGCGCTATACTCCGGAGCTGATTTTCGAAAGAGATCTGTCCATTGCCGGCGGAGCGCATATATCCGAGCTTCTGAACAAACTCGGAGAAGAGGGGAACGGCGATGCTGAGCTTTGATCGATGCGTCGAATGGCTCGGCGGGCACGATGATTACCTGATCATCAATCACCGCAATCCCGACGGCGACGCGCTGGGCAGCGCCGCAGCCCTGTGCAGGGGCCTCAGGCAGGCGGGAAAAAGAGCGAGAGTGCTTGAAAATCCGGATATGACGGAGCGTTATGCCGGATGGGTGAAGGATTATTGCCTCGGCGATTTCGAGCCTCGGCGGATAATCAGCGTGGATCTTGCCGACGAAGGCATAATACAGTCCAACGCGTCCGGTTATATCGGCAGGGTGGACCTTGCCATAGATCACCATCCGTCAAACACGCATTATGCCGCCGCTGAGTTCGTTTTGCCGGAAAAGGCGTCCTGCGGCGAGATAATATACATGCTGCTCCGGGCTCTCTGCGGCGGCGTGGACAGCGAAACGGCGACGCTGCTGTATATCGCCGTAACCACCGATACCGGATGCTTCCGCTATAAAAATACCA
>JAGDDB010000067.1 GCA_017958265.1 Oscillospiraceae bacterium
GGGATTGGGCTCGTTATAATACACGAACCAGGTCTCCCAGCCGTCCTCTTCGCCGTAGGCGTCCGCATAAACGTCGTCCCTGCCGCTCAGCTTCTGGACGTATGCTTCGAAATCGGCCGCGGTCACGCCGGAGGCATAGGCTATGTACATATCGACGGTATAGCTGCCGTTGTACTCCTTCACCTCGTATTCGCCCCAGTTGCCGCGCAGGTCGGAGCCGATGGAGTCAAGTCCTCCGGCGGGGGCGCCGGCCCTGGTGACCTTCCAGTCCAGCTTGGGCCATACTATGAGATTCTCATAATCGTTCGTCATCGTCTTTGCGTCAATGACGCCCGCGTTTATTCCGTTGTCCCACTCATAGAAGCTTACGTCTACGCACAGCAGCCATCCGTCATGCTCATAGAAAGCCAGATAGCGGTCATCGAAATCGTCATAAACCTCGTCCATGCTGTCGGCTTCCACGATCACGCCGTTGCCCACGGGTATTCCCCTGTATCCGGCGTCCCACAGGCGGCCGATAAGGTCCTCAAACGCCTCGCGGCTCGAATCGCATTCTATGGAGAAGCCGTTCCACAAGCCGTCCAGGACAATGGAGCCGTCATCGTATATTTTTCCGTTCTCGCAGTCCTTCGGCGTAAGATCTATCATGCCCATTTCCGTCCATACCGAGGGATCGGGCAGCGATGAGTACGTCGAAACCGCGGGGAACTTGTAGTATTCCTTCCCCAGCCTGTCGTCTTCGCCTGCAAGGGCGTTGAGGCCCGACATCATGTCGTCATATTCCTGACCCTCGGGCATATGCAGATCGTCTTCGCTCTTGCCTTCGTCCTGCTTTCCTTCATCCTTGCCGGTCGAAACGGAGCCGGTCTCCGGCTTTCCGGCGGATCCGTCCGCCTTGTCGTCTTTCCCGCAGGCGATAAATGAGGCTGCGATCAAAAGCGCGAGTAAAAGAGCTATTATTTTTTTCATTTCTGTCTCTCCTTGTCGATAGCGATATCGTTCCGGCGCCCTTATCCGAGCGGCGCCGTGTCATGATCGTCCGGTTTTGTTTTCCTGCTCATTTTGCAGTCTGTACCTTATCTCTTCCTCAGTCCGCTGCTCGACGTAGGCGTCGATCTCCTCCGTGCTGACGATGCTTTCTCTTTTCCGTTCCAGTCTGCCGTAAATATTCAGCAGCTGCCAGGTGCCTGTCACCCCCAGCTTGCGGCACAGCGACGCAAAGAGCTGTTTGTATCTGCCCCGGCTTATCAGCAGTGACTCCGCTATCCATCTCGGGCTGTAGCTTTCCCGGAGCCAGCGGTAGATATAGCATTCGTCGCCGGAGAGTTCGTCTACCCTTCGCTGCAGCTCCTCTTTGCTGTCCGAGGACGACACCGGACGGTATGACCTGCCCGGAGCGGTCCGCAGCGTCTTCAAATCGAACATCGGCATCCTCCTTTCCCGTTTATTCATCTGCCATTATCCCGATAATCCCCGAAAAAACAACCTGTACATTTGGGCAGGTCGGGGTATTTTTGCGATTTATGCGCAAAAAAGCGCCCCTTCCCGAGAAGAGGCGCAGAGCGGCGGCGCTTATTGACCGGTTTTGTCTTCTTCTGCCTCGGAAACGCCGAAAAGGCGGAACAGCTCCACCCGGCTGTTGATATTCAGCTTGCGGTAGAGCTCGGAGGCGTGCATTTTCACCGTGGATTCCGACAGTCCCAGCTCTCCGGAGATCTGTCGGCGGGTCTTGGCGGCCAGCAGCAGCGCCGCCACCTCTTTCTGCCGCGGAGTCAGATCGTATCCGGCAAACATGTCGCCCTCGCCCGTTTTTTCATATATCCGCTTCATGTCATCCCGGCTCAGATCCCTTATCCAGCCCACGGAAAAGAGATGGCGGTAGGTGTACGGAACGGTCAGCAAAAACAGGGTCAGCATGACGAGGATATATACGAGAGCCACTCCCGGGATTTGCTTCGGCCAATAAGAATTTATGATATCGTCCGTCACCGTGGTAAGGGGCGATAAAATCACAAATATGACAGTGCACTTTTTCAGCAGCCTGTAACTGGCGAAACGGCGCTGAGCGCAGGCCAGCATATACAGGCTCAGGGGCCAGCCGAGAGTTGCAAGTCCGGAGACAAGCTGACACGGCAGATCGGAGCCGATCCTCGGTCCGAGCACGGCCAGCACGGCGGCCGCCGCCGACAGCAGAAAAACCTGCGTCCACAAATTCCAGATATTCTTTTTCAGCACCGCCGGCACTGTGAAAAAAGCGGCCGCGGAAACGATCATGCCCGCGGAAAACAGTACGCTGCCGACGGCATCTGCCGAATGGGTGAATTTGTACAGGTATCCGTCTATTCCGAAATAAACGATCATAAAGGCCAGTGCACAGTAAAGGCCCTTGGCGTCCTCGGCGCCGGAAACTTCCTTGGCCTCCAGATCCCCTTCCTTGAATTTGAGAAGGCAAACGGCCAGAAGCGCCGTCAGCGCCAGCGGAAGCCCCTTTGCCGCCGCGGGATTTGTCACGTTGAAAGCGTCAAGCAGATAAATAAGCGCAACGGATACCGTCATGATCAGCATACCTACCATCCGCTCGGCGTTGTTTGCGGCAAAGGCAAAGCCGCAGCGGGCGCAGGTCACCGCGCCTCCCAGCCCGGCCATGGCCGCCACGCCGCTCCATACGTAGGCTTCGGTGCCCCTCGGCACGAAGACGAATGCGGTGAAGCCCGCCGCCATCACCGCGACGGATATCACTATAAGCTTGCGGAAGCGTTCCGACCACAACAGCATCACGATCAGAGACGCCGCCATGTGAGCCACGTATATCACCGTCTTGCCCGGCAGGCCGAAAAGGGTTTCGTTCACAGGAAGATATACCTGTCTTACGGCGTAAAGCATAAGCTCCGCCGCGTAGGCCAGCATATACGGCAGCATATCCGTCCGGATACTGCGAAGGCTTATCCCCTCGTCCCGTCTGCGAAGCTCCGAAACGGAAGCTCCGAAATCCTTCAACAGGCTTTTCATTGCGCTCTCCCTCTCTGCGGTTTCTGCCGCTCATGTAAAGTATAATCTCATTATTGTCCTTTTGCAACGGCGGCGAGAGCGTTTCGTCTTCATTTTTTCATCCGGCCTCCGCCCGTCCCGCCGTTTTCCGCTTTTCGTATCGCCCTTATCCTTCACGCAAATACCGTTTTCGGGCGGAAATCATTTTCCCGGCAGTTTACAACTCCTGCCCGCCTTGATAAAATACAGTTAAAAAAGGAAAAGAAAGGACGGTATGCAATGCTCACCAGCAAATGCTTAGACGACCCGCTGAGCACCCCGTTCTCCCGCCGGGGCAGCTATGTTGCTTTCGCCAAC
>JAGDDB010000068.1 GCA_017958265.1 Oscillospiraceae bacterium
AAAAAATGGTATCTTAACGTCCTTCCGGACGCTAAAACCTTTTTGATAAGTCAAGCATCCAAGCTTCACTCAAATTACTAAATTGACAGACTGCAGCACCTTATGATGCTGCGCCCGTTTGGTGCGTTCGCTTCTGTTTCGCATTGTTTAATTTACAAGGTACACCCGCCGTCTCCATCGGCGACCGCTCGCTTAATATATCACGCCCTCCCTGCCTTGTCAATCCCTTTTTTGCGTTTTTCTTTTATTTTTTTCGTCTTCACTGCGGGCAATTTCAGGACCGCAGCAGTTACCGCCCGCGCCGAAACGGCGCGGGCGGTAAGATTATCGTGGTTCCCAGCGGGCCGCTGCCGCTGCGGAGATCAGCCTACGTAGGCGTACTGCAGATACCAGTAGCCGTAGGGGCTGTGCCAGGTGCCCTTCAGGCTGCCCTTCTGGAGCCAGAAGTCGGTGTAGTAAGCCACCGGCACGCAGGCGTAGTCTTCCATCATGATCTTCTCGGCGTCATGCAGAGCCTGGAAGTGAGCCTTCGTATCGGCTACTCTGGAATCGTCAATGGCCTTGTCGAAAGCGGGGTTATTGTATTTGCCGTCGTTGTTGCCGTTGGTCGAATACAGCAGCTCGATCATGTTGGAGGCGTCGTTGTAGTCCATGACCCAGCCGTTGCGGGCCATCTCGTAATCGCCGGCGCGGCGCATCGGGGTGAAGGAAGCCCATTCGACTATGTCGATCTTGAGCTCGATGCCCAGAACTTCCTGATAGCACTTCTGCAGGTATTCCGCAACGACCTTATGGTAGCCGCTGTCGTTGGTGGAATAGGTGATGGTCGGGAAGCCTTCGCCGTTGGGATATCCGGCAGCGGCAAGAGCCTCCTGAGCGGCCGCCTTGTTGGCCTCATAGTCCTTGCTGATATAGGTGTCGCCGCCGTTATCGGCAACGGCGTTGTCAAAGAACATGCCGTCGGCGTCGGAAACGCCGGGGCCTACGAAGTTATAGGCCGGGCTGTAGGTGCCCTGCATGAGGACGTTGGCTATATAATCACGGTCGATAGCCAGGTTGAGAGCCTTACGCACGTTGACGTCGTTGAAGGGAGCCTTGCTGAAGTTCAGGTTGAGGTAGTAGGTGCCGAGAATGGTATCCACGTAGAATTCGCCGCCGTCTTCGGCCTTCTTCAGGCTGGGGATCTCTTCGGTGGGAACGTCCTTGATAAGCAGGGCGTCGCCGGAATTGTATGCCGCGTAAGCCGCAGCGGAGTCCTCAAGCAGCAGGAAGGTCAGGGTATCGGTGACTATACGGGAAGAATCCCAGCCGCCCTTGTAGTTGGGGTTTTTCTGGCAGACGATACGCTCGCCGGGAGTCCAATCCTTGATCATGTAGGGGCCGTTGCAGACGTAGGTGGCCGGCTTGGTGGCCCAAGCGTCGCCGTTGGCCTCAACGGTAGCCTTCTGAACGGGGCTCATGGTGCCGAACGCAACGATCTTGTCAAAGTAGGGGCAGGGATAAGCCAGGGTGATGCTCAGGGTCTTGCCGTCTTCGCTGGCGGAAACCTGGAGCTTCTCGATATCGGGATCGGTCGTGGGGTTGCCGTCGGCGTCGGGATTGCCTATGGCATCCTGATAACCGGCGATCATGCCTACCACGGTCTCGCCGTAGGGAGCGGCCAGGTTGACGTCGCAAAGGCGCTTGAAGGTATACTCAAAGTCCTTTGCGTTGAGCTCGCTGCCGTCGCTCCACTTCAGGCCGTCACGCATCGTGAAGGTCCACTCGATACCGTCGTCGCTCACGGTATAGCTCTCGGCCTGTCCGGGCTGTACTCTGTTGTCCTGATCAATGATCAGCAGAGTTTCAAACAGGGTGATGAGCATGTTGCCGCCGTCGACCGCGCTGTTGAGAGCGGGATCGAGCGTTTCGGGGTTCGGGCCGATCTGCACCGTAACGTTCGACGGCTGTGCGGGACCCGCATCGGGCGCGCCGCCATCTTTGGGCGCGCAGGCGCCGAGGCAAACTGCCAGGCAAACGACAAGCAGCGCCGCGATCAGTCTTTTTGCTTTCATTGTAACATCTCCTTAAAAAAAGTATTTTCTCCTTTTATGATCCATTGTGAGCGGCTTTCACAACGAATGTCAGATCAATAGTCCACCTTGTCCAAATGGTGGCACGCTGCCCAGTGACCCGCGCTTACTTCCTTCATCTGCGGGCACTCACCGGCGCATATCTCGTCCGCATACGGACAGCGCGTACGGAAGCGGCAGCCGCTGGGCGGATTGAGCGGGCTGGGCACATCGCCCTGCAGCGTGATGCGCTTTGCGGCGCGGGCGGTATTCGGGTCGGCAACGGGTATGGCGGAAATGAGGCTTTTCGTATACGGATGAACGCTGTGAGCGATCAGCTCAAAGCTGTCCGCGAGCTCAACCATTTTGCCCAAATACATGACGCCTATGCGGTTGGATATATGCTTGACCACGCTCAGATCGTGAGCTATGAAAAGATAGGTCAGTCCCATTTCCTGCTGAAGGTCTTCAAACATGTTCACGACCTGCGCCTGTATGGAAACGTCGAGCGCCGAAACCGGCTCGTCGCAGACTATGAACTGCGGGTCGGCCGCCAAAGCGCGGGCTATGCCCACGCGCTGGCGCTGTCCGCCGGAAAATTCATGCGGGTAGCGGTTGGCGTGTTCGCTGTTCAGCCCGACGCATTCGAGCAGGGATATTATCCTGTCGCGCCTTTCCTTTTTGCTGCCGGCGGAGCGGTGGATATCTATCGCCTCGCCCACGATATCGCCTATGGTCATGCGCGGGTCAAGGCTCGCATAGGGGTCCTGAAAAACGATCTGCATCCTTCTGCGGTAAGGCAGCATGTCCACGGCGGTCTTTTTCCCGAGCACGGGCTTGCCGTTCCCGTCGGTCATATCGCTTCCGTCGTCATTTTTCAGGGGACATTTTCCGCTGTCAAAGATGATTTTCCCGTCGTAGATTATACGTCCGTCGGTCGGCTCGTACAGACGCAGCATCGTCCTGCCGACGGTCGTCTTCCCGCAGCCGGACTCGCCCACAAGGCCCAGGGTCTCGCCTTTTTTTATGGCAAACGAAACGTCGTCGACGGCTTTCACGAAGCGTTTGTTTTTCCCGTGGCCTCCCGCCGGGAAATACTGCTGCAGATGCTGGACCTCAACGAGTATGTCCTGACCGTTCATTCGGCTCCGCCCCCCTTCTCGAATTCCGCCTTCCGATGCAGCCAGCAATAACTGTAATGCGTCTCGCTCAGCTCCGTTTTTTCCGGCATTTCCCTGAGGCATATTTTCATGCAGCTGCCGCATCTCGGGGCAAAGGGGCAGCCCTTGGGCGGATTGAGCAGGTCTACGGGCTGGCCCTCGATGGGCACAAGGCGCTCCGGCTCGGAAGAGTTCAGCTTGGGGATGGACTTTATCAAGCCTTTGGTATATTCGTGGCCGGGCTCATAGAAGATCTCATCCGCCGTTCCGTATTCGACGATATGGCCGGCATACATCACGGCGATCTTCTCGCACATGCTCGCGACCACGCCGAGATCGTGAGTTATCATTATAATGCTCATGTCAAGCTTTGAGCGCAGTTCTTTCATAAGCTCGAGTATCTGAGCCTGTATGGTCACGTCAAGAGCAGTGGTGGGCTCGTCGGCTATGAGCAGCTTGGGCTCGCACGCGAGAGCTATCGATATCATCACGCGCTGCCGCATACCGCCGGAAAGCTCGTGCGGGTACTGCTTCAGTCTGCGCTCGGGCTCGTTTATGCCCACAAGCTCCAGCAGCTCCTTGGCCCTCTTTTTTGCCTCTTCGCGGGTCTTATCGGTATGCAGGAGGATGACCTCTTCTATCTGATTGCCTATCGTATATACGGGATTGAGGCTGGTCATCGGGTCCTGAAATATGATCGATACTTCGTTGCCGCGCATTTTGCGCAGCTCCTTCTCGCTCATTTTCTCGACCTCATGTCCGTTGAAGCGAATGGAACCGCTCACGAGCCTGCCGGGGTAGGCGGTAAGGCCCATGATGGAATACGCCGTGACCGACTTGCCCGAGCCGGACTCTCCCACTATTCCGAGCACCTCTCCCTCGTCCATGGAGAAGGAAACGCCGTTGAGCGCCTTTATTTCGCCGGCGGGCGTAAAGAAGGAGAGATATTCGTCCCGGATATCCAAAAGCTTTTCTTTCAATATTCTCTTCCTTCCGTTCAGTCTTTCAGTTTGGGATCGAAGGCGTCTCTCAATCCGTCGCCGAACAGGTTGAAAACAAGTATGATCACGCTTATCAGTATCGCCGGATAAAGCAGCAGATACGGGTAAGTGTTCATGCCCTTCACCGCATCGGTGGCGAGAGAGCCCAGCGACGGCATGGGCACCTGTACGCCTATACCGAGGAAGCTCAGATAGCTCTCCGTAAATATGGCCGAGGGGATCTGGAGCGTAGTGGTGACCGTAAGGGTGCCTATGCAGTTGGTGAGCAGATGCTTTCTTATTATCCTTGCGCTTCCCGCGCCGAGGGCGCGGGCGGCCGTCACATATTCCGATTCTTTGAGGATCAGCACCTGCGACCGCGTTATCCGGGCCATGCCCACCCAGTATATCAGCGCAAATACGAGGAATATGGCTATCATGTTGGGGCCCAGCTTCTGAAGCCATAAAAAGCCTTTATGAAGCACGAGCTGCTCCAGCGCGGGCTTGAGCGACATTGCCATGATGATGATTAGCAGGATATCGGGTATGGTATAGATGATGTCGGTAAAGCGCATCATTATGTTATCCACCCATCCGCCTGCAAATCCCGCTATCGCCCCGAACAGCGCGCCTATCACGAGCACTATCGCGGCGCATACCAGACCCACGGTGAGGCTGATCCTGGCGCCCATCATAAGGCGCACGGCGAAGTCGCGCCCGAGCTTATCGGTACCGCAGATATGGGGGAATACCTTCTCCCCGGCCGCTATCCTTTCCAGCTCCGCTTCACCGTAGGTAAAGGGGGAGAGGTTTTCGCTGGTCCTTATCTGCTGATCGTAGGTATAGGGCCAAAACGACGGGAGAACGTATGCGAATACCATTATGAGCAGTATAAAAAACAGACTGACCATTGCGACCCTGTTCTTTTTCAGGCGTCTGAGACCGTCCCGCCAGAAGTTGACGCTGTCTCTCATTATAACGAGGCTTTCTTTCTCCTCGGCAGTCGCCGGGATGAAATCCTCCGCTTTCAGGTGAAGGCCGGGCAAGCGATTTTTCATTGTTTTCTCCCTACTTGAGATTGATGCGCGGATCGATGATCTTGTAAAGAATGTCAACGATAACGTTCGCGACGATGATCAGCGTGGCAAGGATGATGGTCGTGCCCATTATCATCGTATAATCGCGGTTGGTTATGGACGAAACGAATTCCCTTCCCAGCCCCGGTATGGTGAATATTTTTTCCACTATGAAAGATCCCGTCATCAGGCCGGCCAGCATGGGGCCGACATATGTTACCACGGGAAGGATGGCGTTTCTCAGCGCGTGCTTGAACATCACTTTGAAGCCCGCAAGACCTTTTGCCTTGGCGGTGCGTATATAGTCCTGACCCATGACGTCCAGAAGGCTGGAGCGCATAAGGCGGGTGATATATGCCGCGGGATAGATCGCAAGCGCGGTCACCGGCATGATGTATGACTTGAACGTATTCAAACCTATCGTTGGCAGCAGATTGAGCCTGCTTCCGAAGGTATACAGCAGCACCACGCTGCTTATGAAGCTCGGAATGGCTATGCCGCAGGTGGCCAGCACGATAATGAAGCGGTCGCCGAACTTGCCCCTGTGATACGCGGAAAGGCAGCCCAGCGGTATGCCCACGCACAGAGCCACCGCCACCGCCACGCCGGCGAGACCGGCGGATACCGGAAACTTTGAAAAAATGATATCGGATACCGTGCGCCCTCTCTGGCGCAGGCTGTAACCCATATCTCCCTTGACAAAGTCCGTGATATAGGTGAAATAGCGTTCCATGATGGGCTTGTCCAGCCCGTACTTGCTTGCCAGCGCCTCCTGCGCCGCCTTACTGATGGATTTTTCGGCAACGAAAGGGCCTCCCGGCACCATATTCATAAGGAAAAATGTCAGCGTGGCGACGACAAAAATGCTCAGCAGGCCCATGCCGACGCGCTTAACTATGTATTTCCCCAAAACAGCCACACTCCCTGACGATATGCGAACGCCGAAGTATTACGGCGGTCATTAAAATCGCTTGAAAAACAATATTATCGTCAATATACCATATGTAAAATCAAAAATCAATGAAAACAGTTCTTTGCCGAGGTCAAAAATGCGCGGCGGGCAGCTTATCGAAAAGCCCCGATCGGGCTTTTTTGACAAGCCAAAGCTCCCCGCGCCGTGAGGCGCGGGGAGTTCAACTTGATCCGCCCGGGATCACTGATTGCGTCTTGTTGCCCAGGTGATCTCTTTATCCCAGTAGTAGCTGGGCGCATCCGCATCGGAAGAGCTGCTTATCGGCTTGTTGCCCGTCAGGGTGTCTATTATATCCTGGATGAACTTGACTATGAGCGGGGAGTCATTATGATCGTCCGCGTCTATGTTCATGCTGAACTGTACGCTGCCGCCGACTATGTTGTCGATGCACTCGGGGTCCTCCCCTTCCATCCATATGACGATCGTGTATTTATCGACATTGCCTATCAGAAAATCCGGTTCCTCATAGGTACATACGATATTGCGTGTCAGGAAGTTCACGCATCCGTCTTCCGGCGTACCGTCCGCCGAGGGCATGGCATATACGGTGCTTTCTCCGTTTCTCCATACGGCTACGCGCACCGCGTTTTCCGCGCCCTTGGCGCAGGCGTCCAGCGTGACCGAGGCGTAATAACTCACATCCTCTTTGCCCGCGTTTCTTACATAGTAGGTATATGCCATGTAGTTTCTTCCGTTATGGTCGCCGTCCACATCGTCAAGTCCCGGCGGCAGGTCCGTCATGGTGATATTGGTCGCGTCGTCGACGGCGGAGGCGACAAGGCGCGCGGTGGCGTTTGTGAAATCCGCATCCGCGGAAATGGATATGCCTTT
>JAGDDB010000069.1 GCA_017958265.1 Oscillospiraceae bacterium
CGAACAGTTCATCGGCGGCGTTGGTCGCCTCCGGGACGCCGTCGGTATATAAGAACAGTCTCGAGCCGGGTTCAAGCCGGAGTTCGTATTCTCTGTATTTTGTGCCGTCCATGCCGCCGATGACAAAACCGTGTTTGTCCTTGAACAGCTCATATCTTCCGTCTGCGTGTTTTATCGCCGGATATTCGTGGCCCGCATTGGCTGCCGTGAGTTTTCCGGTGGATATCTCCAGGATCCCCAGCCATGTGGTGACGAACATTTCCTCTTTGTTGTTCGCGCAGATGGTCGCGTTGGTGTCGGTCATGATCTGCGCCGGATTTTTTCCCATTTGGGCATTGTTTGCCAGAATGATCTTGGACGCCATCATGAACAGCGCCGCGGGCACGCCCTTGCCCGAAACGTCCGCCATCACTATGCACAGGTGGTCGTCGTCGATGAGGAAGAAATCGTAGAAATCGCCGCCGACTTCCTTCGCCGGATCCATGCTGGCGTAGATGTCGAACTCCGTGCGCTCCGGGAACGCGGGGAAAATGTTCGGCAGCATATCCGCCTGGATGCGCGTGGCCAGGGAAAGCTCCGTGCCGATGCGCTCCTTCTCCGCGGTGACCTGCTCCACCTCGGAGATATACTTAACGATCTTTTCGGACAGCATCGCGAAGGATTCCGCCAGCACCTCGATCTCGTCACCGGTCCGGTAAGCCGGCTCCACGCGGAACTGCATATCGTCTCCTCTGATGGACTGCACCCGTTTCGTCATCGTCTCCAAGGGCTTTACGATACGCTTGGACACGATCAGGGCAGCCGCGGCGGTCAGGAGCACAACGATGACGATCAGAACGATGATCGTCTTTTTGGAATTGTCCAACCCCTTCTCGAATTCCTCCGACGCCGTGCTCTGGATATTGTCATACTGCGCCGTCATCGCTTCGGTCGGCTGATCCGCGAGAGATTTCGGGACCACGCTCAGCAGCGCCCAGCCCACGTTCGGAATAGGCGTGCCCGTCAGGTAGCAGAGCTCTCCGTCCGCCTCGAATATCCGAAGCCCCGTATTATCGGCAAGCGCGTCATCGATAAAGGCTCTCAGCTCCGCGCTTCCGGCTTCTCTGATGTCCCGAGCCTCCGTTTCCGGCAGAGGCCGGAAAATGCCCTCCGTCTTCGGAGAGAAGAGCACATGACCGTACTGATTGACGATGCATACAAAGCTTCCGCCGCGTGCCAGACTGTTTACCGCCTCCGACATGTCGTTCAGAAACAGGTCCGCTCCGACCACGGCGACGAGTTTTCCGTCCTGATATACGGGCAGCGAGCACATGATGCTGATCTCACCGGTGAACAGATCTGAGGTTATGTCCGTATAGTACAGCCTGCCTGTCTCGGCCGCGCCGGTGTACCACAGCCGCTCTCGCATGGGGATGGAAATGACGGCGCCGTTTTCATCGAACTTTGAGGCGGAATGATCGTCCACCAGCAGCATTACCCCTTCCGGCAGCGCCACGTAACAGGAATCCACGTTCGCCTCGGCATATACGGCTGTCATCAGCTCGGACAGATTGCCGATCAATCCCAGCTTTTCGGCAATTACCGGGTCTGAAATGTCGATCCCCTGCTCCGTCAGGAGCTGTACGCTTATCTCGCCGTCCTTCGCCTTGTCGGGCATGGCGACCTCACGGGCCGGATAGGACGCCGGGTCGGCAAATATCTTCCCCGTGTAATCCGCCACGATGTTCACGGCGCTCGCCGCGCTGCCGAACAGCTCTCCGGCGATGTATGCCTCCAGCTGTGAGCTTTGCGTCAGGCTGGAGTTCAGGACCTCGCGCATCGTTTCTTCTGAAATGCCGGTGATGGAAGCCTTCTGAGCCTCGTTGGTCTCGCTCACAAGCTCCGTCAGTTTACCGGACTGGTGGATTATGACCACCGTGTTGACGGCCATCATCAGCAGAAGCGTGACGATCACGAGGTTGAATATCTTTTGCTGGATTCCTCCGATCGTAAAGTTTTTGAACTTCTTCATGGGACCTCCCTGCCGTATTTCTTCGTCGCCGAGACCGATAGGCGTCGGCCTGTATCATGTATGCCGGGCGGCGCCGGAACAGTCGCTCTTATGCCGCCCGCTCCGCGCCTTTCGCCCCTCGGCTTTCCGCCCTGCGCAAGCGCATCTATTTCACCTTTCGCATGAGCGCGGTGAGTCTTTTGTTTATACTGCCTTTTGCAAGGTCGCCAAGGTCTATCACGTCTATGTTCAGCTCGCCGGCACGGTTGCGCATCGCGGCGCCGCCGCGCTCCGCCGTCACTATCGCCGCCTTCGCCATTTTTCCTCCGAAACGGTCTCTGAGTATCGCAAGCTCGTTGAGCGCCTCGGTTTTTACCTCTCCCGTCTTGCAGCTGATGAAAACGGGCATCACGCCTTTTGAGCACATAATGTCAAGCTCGTTCGAAACGGCGTTCTGCCGTCTGTCGCGCTCCCAATCCACCACCGCGCTGGTCCGCACGTCGTCAAACAGCCCGCTGTCGAGACAGGCCTTGTATACGTACAGCTCCAGCACGCTGCCGACGTCTCTCATTATTTTTCTTATCTGCTCATCACGGAAGCGGAAAGATACCGTGCTTTCCGGCGTTATCTCCAGGCTGTCTATAAACCCTATGTCACGAAAGGCGCAAAGCGCATCCTCTGGCGCGCTTATCCTCGCGTTTCTTTCGCCCTTCACGGTATAGCTTCCGCGCGCAAGCAGTGAAACGGGCTTGTCCGGCTCGCCCGGCGAGACTCTCTGGATATATGTCACTATATCCGTCCATTTCCTTCTGTACTTCAGGTACAGCTCAAAAAACGGATCGATATCGCCCATATAATGCTTCAATATCGCGTTGTCGACTCTTCCGATGCGCATGGATCCGCCTGCCATAATAAAGAAGTCCTCTACGCAGTATTCCACGCTGCATTTCAGTCCCGCGGCAAAAGGCGCGTTGCAGATATCGTAAAAGCTGTTCATGCGCCGGCTGTATGTAAATACGGGTATACGGCTCTCCGAGCTCATCCGTCCTGCGGCAAAGAGCACCGCGTCGGTGCCTCCGGTTATGTCCATGGCGCAGTCCGGATATTTTGCCGCCGTCTCGCACAGCGTTTTCACCATTGCGTCGGAATCGTATATGCTCGCGCCTACGAAAACAAGCTCCGGAGAAAGGCCGCGGTGGCTGAAATACGTCCGCAGCCTGTTTGCCGTGCTTTTGTCGGACGCCGTTGCCTCCGGGCATATGTATACCACCCGCTTCGGACGGAACATTTCCACTCCGAGGACGTTTTCAAGCGGTCTCTCGTCAAGCAGTTCTATAAGAGTATCCATCATACCGCTCCTTTACATCGGCTATCTGAATTATACACGATATGTCAAGCGCGGCGGTCTTTTTCCGTATGCGGCTTGCAATATTTCGTATAATATGATACTTATAGCTTATAGGCAAATGAAGGCCTACAGTAAATTCGGCACGAAAGGCCGGGAAAGAGGTCGCAGCAGTGAAAAAAGCAAAAATGACGGTCCATCCCGAATATGTTATCGGGGATATCTCGCCGCGTCTGTTCGGCGCGTTTTTGGAGCCTATCGGAAACATGGTAGACGGCAGCATGTACAATCCCAAGCATCCCTCTGCCGATGAACTGGGTCTGCGCAGCGATTTCTACAATGCCCTGCGCGAGGCGGGGCTCCGCTCCGTGCGCCTGCCGGGCGGCAACTTCGTTTCCGGCTGGCAGTGGAAAGATTCCATAGGCCCGAAATCCGAGAGAAAAACGCATCTTGATCTTGCGTGGATGCAGTATATCACCAATGACATAGGCCACGACGAATACCTGCAGTGGGCAGAAAAAGCGGGCGCCGAGCCGATCTATACCGTCAATTTGGGGACCGGGACTCTTCAGGACGCCGTTGACTGCGTGGAATATACCAACTTTGAGGGCGGCACCTGGTGGTCGGATCTGAGACGGAAAAACGGCCATGAAAAGCCCTACAACGTAAAGACCTGGTGTCTCGGCAACGAAATGGACGGGCCGTGGCAGATAGGCTCCTGGGAGCGCGATCCGAAGGGCTACGGCATACTTGCCCTCGAGACCTTCAAGGCGATGAAATGGACCGATCCGCGTATCGAGACCGTAGCCTGCGTTTCCTCCTCTCCCTTCCTTAATCATTACCCCGACTGGGACAGGCAGGTGCTCGAGCAGTGCTACGAGGTAGTGGACTATATCTCCCTGCATCACTATCATTCCGCGCCGCCCGATATGCCGGAGGCTCTGCTTGCGGGTTCTCTTGCTTTTGAGGATTATATAAACACCGAGATAGCCTTGTGCGATTTTCTGCGCACCAAGCTCCGCGTAAGCAAAACGATGATGCTTGCTCTCGACGAATACGGCACCATGTTCCGCCCCCGCGGAGGCTTCAAGCTCGGCCGCGGCGGACGTCAGCCCGCGTCGCTGTTCTATGAGTTCGATCCCAACAGACCCTTCGTGCATCACGATCCCGACGCGGCCGCTCCCTCCATGCCGCGTCCCGGCGCGTCCAACGAGATGCTCTTCACGCTGGCAAACCTCAGCACCATGCTCGTCATGCTCCGCCACGCCGACCGCGTAAAGATAGGCTGCGCCACGGGCGGACTCGGAGACCTCTGCCGCACCGACCGCGAGCATGTGTGGAAGGGCGCCTCCTACCATACCTTCACTCAGATGATGAAATTGGCGAAGGGCTCTTCCCTGCGCTGCGTAGTTGAGTGCGACCGTTACGACGTGGACGGTTACGCCGTTGACGACATGAACCAGTATTCCGGCTTTGAGGGCGTCGAAACCGTACAGGCCGCCGCCGCGCTGAATGAGGAAGCCGGCGAGCTGAGCGTATTCGTGATAAACGCCGATCTCAACGAGCCGCAGATGCTTTCTCTCGACGTCCGCGGCTTCGGCGGCTGGGAATACGCCGGGCATACCGAGATGTTCGCTTCTTCTCCCGACGCCTCCAACAGCTACGAGCACCCCGATGTGCTGCTGCCCCGCAAAAACGGGGAAAGCTCCTGCGACGGCGGCATAGTGACCGCGCGTTTGGAGAAAGCCTCATGGAACATACTGCACTTCACGAAGAAGTGATCTTCGCCGAAAAGTTGACGTGCGCGCCGCGAAATCGGCGCGCACGTATTCATTTCTTTTCGATCAGTGAAGCGATCGCCTCGTAAAAATCCGGCCGCTCCCTGTTCATACGCATGATCTTTCCTTCCCCGTTCAGGAAGCAGTGTTCGCTCTTCCCTTCAAAGACCGTCCGTCCGTTTGCGGACATGGAGTACTTTAGCTTGAGCACCGCGCCTTTGAACTCCGTGACAGCTACGCTTACGCTCACCTCGTCGGGAAAGGTAGTGCTTGCCCTGTATCTGCACTCCATGGCGGTCACGGGCGAAGCGATGCCCTCCCGCTCCAGCTTTTCATAGCCCCATCCCGCCTGTTTCAGGAAGTCCACTCTTGCTTCCTCCATCCAGCGGACATAATTGGAATGGTGCGCTATCCCCATGCGGTCCGTTTCATAATACTGAACTGTGTGTATATACGGTTTCATTTCTTCATCTTCCTTAAGGGTAAAGATATATTTCAAAGTCTCGCCGAAAAATCGGCCAGCACTTCCGATATCTTTATCTGCTGCGGGCAAACCTGCTCACAGCTCCTGCATTGTACGCACGCCTGAGGCTGCTTGTCCTCAGGCATCGCGCTCAGAGCCATGGGCGCGATAAATCCGCCTCCGGAGAAGGCGTGCTCATTGTACAGCGAAAGCAGCCCGGGGATATCAAGGCTCTGCGGGCACCGGCTGACGCAGTAGTGACAGGCCGTGCACGGGACCGTTCCCTTCGACAGCATCTTTTCGGCTATGCCGAGCAGCGCCGAAAGCTCGGCGTCATTCAATTTTTCGTCTTTCTCAAAGGTCCCGAGATTTTTTATCAGCTGTTCCTCATCCGACATGCCCGATAGTATCACCGTCACGCCGGGTATTCCCTGCAGGAAGCGGAACGCCCATGCCGCGGCATCCTCATCCGGGCGCAGAGCGCGCAGCGTTTTTTCGTGCTCCGGAGCGAGAGAGGCGAGCATCCCGCCTCTGAGCGGCTCCATTACCCATATCGGTATATTCCGCTCGCCGAGCATTTCGGCTTTTTCCCTTCCGTTCTGGAAAGACCAGTCCAGGTAATTCAGCTGCAGCTGACCGAACTCCATATCCTTTCCGTAGGCGTCCAGGAAGCGTTTCAGGACCTCCGGGCTGCCGTGGCTCGAAAAGCCCAAATGACGTATGCGTCCGCTCCGCTTCTGCTTCATCAGATAACTGTAAATGCCGTATTTTTCATCGTTCAGATACGCGTCGATATTCATCTCGCAGACATTGTGGAAAAGATAAAAGTCGAAGTGATCGACGCCGAGCTTTTTCAGCTGCCGCTCGAATATTTCCTCCGCTCTGCCCCAGTTGTCCGGGTCGTAGCCGGGAAACTTCGTGGCAATGTAAAAGCTGTCGCGCGGGTATCTTGCCAGAGCCTTCCCCAATGCCGTCTCGGAGTTCTCTCCGTGATAACCCCAGGCGGTATCATAATAATTCACTCCGTTTTTCATCGCCGTATCCACCATGCGCAGTGCGGCGGCTTCATCTATCCTTGCATCGTCCCCGTCGATCACCGGCAGACGCATCGCGCCGAAGCCCAGCGCGGAGAGCTTAATTCCCCGAAAATCCCTGTATATCATTTTTACCTCCACGAATTTTTGCGGATCTTCCTTGTATTTTTACTGTCCGTTTGTCTTGTCGGACTGTTCGCCCGGCGTTTATTTACCCAGTCATTGCCCGGCGACAGGCGCGCGCTCTCCGGACTTATCCGCGCCGAGATCGCGTCCGAGCAGGTAGCCGTAGGTCAGGCCGGTGCCGGTGCTGTTGCCCGGCAGCAGCATGGGATAGTCCACTCCGTAGCGGCCCGCCATGGTATTGCCCAGCACATATAGGCCCGGCACGGGCTCGTTGTTTTCATCCAGAGCGCGAAACTTCTCGTCCACCTTCACTCCGCCCACGACGCACAGCAGCGCCGCGCCGAATTTACGGGCGATGAAAGGAGGCTTGTCCAAGGGTATCAAAAGCTCGGGCCGTTTGCCGAATTCGTCGTCGTGCCCCTTGCGGCAGTACTCATTATAGCGCAGGAACGTCTCTTCAAACGCGTCCGGATCCACGCCCATTTTTTCGGCAAGCTCCCGCGGCGTATCCGCCATGACGGACGAGCCGGCGTCGAGGCTTGCCTTTATCTTTCTGCCCGTGTCTTCCTCGTCGAAGGCCTTGCCGCCCACATAGTCGAAGCTCTCTCCCCAATATATGCCGCCGCCGTATTTCAGCGTTTCGGGGACCTTTTTCGCCCAGTCGGAGTCGAATATCGTCCAGCACCATTTATAGCCTGTCTTGACTATGCCGAGACTGCGGCCCTGCAGATAGCTGTCCTCGTTCATAAACCGTTTCCCCTTGGGCGTAACGTAGAGGAAGCAGTAATTGGAATGGCGTATTGCCTGGGGATGCATCATCGTGGGGAACGGGCCCTCCTCAAAGGCCGCCCCGGCCCACAGCGCGGCGCGATGCCCCTCGCCCAGATCCACTCCCTTGGGAAAATTGGCCTTCACGGCCACCTTGTTGGCTATCGGGCAAAGATCCTCGCACATCTCGTCATTGCCGCCTATGCCGCCGGTGGCCAGCAGCACGCCCCTGGATGCGTATACCGCGATGAGCTTGCCCTCGCCGGTCCGGCCGGCCGCGCCGACGACGCGCCCGTCCTTTTTAATGAGCTGGAGCATTGTGGTATTGAAGAGGAACTCGCTGCCGAGCTTTAGCGACTCGCGGTACATCGGCTCCATTATCTCGTTGATGCCGCCGAATTTACCGCTGCGCGCCACGGGCCCGTCGTAGAACACATGAGCGGAATACAGTTCCTTATAGGTCCGGCCCATATAAGCCGCTCCCTGGAGGTTTACGCGCACTCCGCCGTATTCCGGCCTCTCGGCCAGGTCCAGCGCCCAGTCCATCGCTTCCTCGCTCCTGTCTACGAAGATGCGCACAAGGCGCTCGTCGCAGCGGTTGCCGCAGCGCTTGATCCATTCCCGCGCCACCTCGTCGGGATCGTTGACTATGCCGAGAGAGCGCATGAAACGGGAGTTGACAACGCCCACATTGTGCGCAAAGCCGTGGTAAGAGGACAGTTTTTCCATGACCGTCACCCTGCAGCCGCACTCCGCCGCGCTGTACGCGCAGCTCAGTCCCGCTATGCCCGCGCCGACGACCAGCACCTCGGTCTCCGAGCTCTCGTCAAAATCCTCCGGTTTAAAAGGCTCGGGAGGCGCGGCCCAGCTCCCCCAGCGGGGATCTATATTGCTCATTTGTGTCCTCTCTTTCATACTCGATATCGGACGTACTCCACAATGCTTTCATATCGACTGCGCATTTATATCTGCTTCCGCGCCCGTCGGCCGCGGGTCGTTTTTCTTTGGCGGTCATATTCAGACTATAAGATTGACGATCAGGCCCGAAAGGAACGAGAACGCCATTATAAAGGCCAGATACAGCAAAAACCGCTTCAGACCCGTCACTATCTTCAACGCGCCGAGATTGGTTATCTTCGTCGCCGGCCCGGTGATCATGAACGCTGCGGCACTGCCCACGCTCATTCCGTCTGTCAGCCAGCTGCGGAGCAGCGGTATCGTCCCGCCGCCGCAGGCGTACAGGGGAACGCCCACCGTCGCCGCCATCAGCACTCCCCATGCCTCGTTCCCTCCGAAGACGTCCACCATCACGTTCTGCGGCACATATCTCTGAAACAGCGCGGAAAGCAGGATGCCGATAAGGAAATACAGCCCCGTTGCCTTCACGTTCCTCCAAAGATTGAGAAGGTAACGTATCAGCAAATTCGGATGGGTATCATGGCTTTCCCGCTCGGAAAAGCCCTTGAAATCGAAAAATTCCCTGTTTTTGTAAAACAGGCGTATAAGCAGCCCCGCGCATATCCCGCACAGGAAGCAGCTGACTATCCTTACGCATAAAACGGTCCCTCCGAGCGCCGCGCTGTAAATGATCAGCTGCGGGTTGAGCAGTATCGACGCCATCATGAAGGCCGCGAGCCAGTCCTCCCGCATTCCCTGTCTGCGGAAGGAGGCCGCGATCGGGATGGTGCCGTACATGCACAGCGGAGAGGCTATACCGAGCAGGCATGCCGGGACTATCCCCAGCACGCCCATTTTTTTGTTCTGCATTCCGGCAAAAAGGCCGTGGATACGGTCCTTGGCGAATACGGATATGAAAGAGCCTATCGCCATGCCGATGACCCAGTACCAAAAAATCTGCCTCAGCTGCAGCTCGAAGTAATACCAGATGTATACGAATTCCCGATGAAGGACGCTCCAAAGCTCACTCATACATTCTTACCGTTTTTTTCCGGCTTCCCGGGCCTGTCGTTTCCCCCGTAAAACTCATATTTCCGAATTGGAGATCATCACATCCTCGGCCCAGCGGGCCCATTCGGGAGCTATGCCTATATCTCCGTAGGTCGGATAGTCCTTGCAGATGAGATTGCCTCCGTGCTCGCGGAACACTCTGCACATTTCAAGAGCGGTCTTTTCGATATATGCGCGGTCTCCGGTCGAGAGGACCTTCTGTATGTCCACCGGGCAGTGGAAAGCCGCCTTTTCTCCGAACTCTTCCGCCCATATCCCGCTTCCGGTCAGCTCCGGCTGGTCGAACTGGAACGCGTTGACTCCCGCCTCTACGAACATGCCCACAAGAGGATAAACGCGGCCGCAGGAA
>JAGDDB010000070.1 GCA_017958265.1 Oscillospiraceae bacterium
AAATCTGGATTATGATTTTGCCGACGGTCACGGCGTGCCGCTGTACCTTTATGATTACGGCGCCGACATACCCGAGAGCGAGGCGGTAGACGACGAGTATTTCTCCGACTCCGCTTTTATAGGCAATTCCATCATGGAGGGCTTCATGCTGTACGGCGGCATCAAAACGGCCGATTACTACGCCAAGAAGTCCATAAACGTCGTCAACATAAGCACCAATCAGGTCATTCCCTCCCCCGAGGGCGACATAACGATCATGGATGCTCTCGCCTCAAAAGCCCATTCCAAGATTTTCATTCTCCTCGGCATAAACGAGATCAGTTTTTCCACGGATCGGTTCTGCGAGTGTTACGGCAGCCTCATTGCGGACATACGCGAGCTTCAGCCGGAGGCGGATATTTATATCCTCTCGCTTACGCCCGTTACGCGCTCCAAATCCGAAGAAGGCTCCAAATTCAGCAAGGAGCACATACTCGAATATAACGACAGTCTGCGCCGTCTTGCCGTGAAAGAAAAAGTACATTATGTGGATATCTACGCCTCTATGGCCGACGAGGAGGGCTTTCTGCCCGAGAACGGAAGCTTCGACGGCATCCACCCTTACAGTCAGTATTACCGGCAGTGGGCCGACTGTCTCAGAACACATACCGCGGTGGCGGCGGACCGCCGGCATAAGGAGTAACAGTATATGAAAAAGGCGCTCGTCTTATTTTTGATTTTTATTTTCACCCTTTTATGCGGCTGCACTTCGAAGCCGGCTGACGTCGACATATCCGCTCTTGCCGACTCCGTTATCTCCGCCTCTGCTTTTTCCGAAGAGCTTGAACGGGCCGACAGTCAGATAGGCTGCTTTCTTTACGGCATAGACCCCTCCCTTCCCGAGGACTCCGTTTTTCTGTTTTCCTCCGGCGCGACTGCCGAGGAGCTTGCCGTATTCAAAATGCGCGCCGAGGCCGACGCCGAGGCCGTCGAGAACGCCGCGCGGGAGCGCGTGACCGCTCAGCGCTCTTCCTTTACCGACTACAATCCCGACGAAGTACCCAAGCTGGATAAGGCCATTATCAAGCGCTCCGGAATATATGCCGTGCTTTGCGTCGCCGCGGACTCTTCCGCCGCGGAAAACGCCATTGCCGCCTTTTTCCGCTGATGCTGCTGAATTATACCGTCCCGCCCGAAGACGGCGGACGCACCCTCAATAATATTCTCAGGACCCGACTGCGGCTTTCCGCCACTCTTTTGAGGCGGCTGAAAGCCGCTTCCGCTGTTTATGTGGACGGTCTGCCGCGCCATACCGATTACCGCGTCTCCGCCGGAGAATGCGTCAGCGCGGACGTCACCGAGCCGGAGGCGGATTATCCGCCGGAGCCCGGCGAGATCGACGTCATCTTTGAGGACGAATGGCTGCTCGCCCTGAACAAGCCTTCGGGAATGCTGATCCATCCCTCACACAGCCGCTTTGAGGGCACGCTTGCCAATAGAGCCCTTTATCATATCCTGTCCCACGGCGGCGCCGCGTGTCACGCCGTCAACCGCCTGGACAGAGACACGGGCGGCATAGTGCTGTTCTCAAAAAGCGGATATATCAAAAATCTCATGACCGGCGCAATAACGTTCAAAGGCTACACTGCCGCGGTCTGCGGAGCTCCGGAGCCCCTCTCGGGCAGCATTGAGCTTCCGATACGCCGCGTCAGAGAGGGCGACATGCTGCGCGCGGTACTCCCGGACGGCGCATATGCCCGCACCGACTATCAGACGTCGGCCACCGACGGCAGGATAAGCCTGCTTCGCCTGAGCCTTTTTACCGGCCGGACGCACCAGATCCGCGTACACTGTCATGCAATGGGATTTCCGGTTTTGGGCGACCGCCTTTATTGCAGC
>JAGDDB010000071.1 GCA_017958265.1 Oscillospiraceae bacterium
CGCGCTCGCCCACGCTTTTGCCGGTGAGCTCGGGCAGCTTTTCCCCGGTGCCGGTGTATTCGGCAAGACAGGGGCCCATGGGCCTGCCGCTGCCGGTGGGCTCGCGGCGCAGAGTGATGTCCGTATCGCCGAGCCGAAGCTCCATGATGCCCTCCATGGGTCTGCCGCTCCAGGGCATGAAGCGCTGCTTGTCCGGCAGAAAGCCCGCATGAGCCCTCTCGGAGGTGCTGACCCCGTAAAGCATGGCGCGGATAAAGTGGCTCCAGGTGGATTTGCCGGATTCGTTCGGTGCCTCGATTATGTTCAGACCCTCCTTAAGCTCGAGGGTCTCGCCGTCGAGACGGCCGAAAACGGCGGTAAGCTTATGTATTATCATCACATGTCCTCCCGGTATTCCAGCGCCGCAATACCGTAGCGGGCCGCCATGACTATCCCGGCCTTTTCCTCGGGATCCTCCGCCGAGTCGTACCTGCCTTTGAGTATGCGAAGGAAATTGCCCTTCAGCGTGTCCTCCGCGGCCAGGGACCATAGGTCCTTTTTCAGAACGGTGGCGTCCCTCAGCTCCAGGTGCCAGAAGCAGTCTTCAAGCTGCTTTTCCAGCTCGTCCGGGCGGAGCTTTTCATCCCATTCGCCCGACAGGGTGATGCGGTATATGTTTGCGGAGGCGTCCGGGGGAACGGCGGCGCGCACGGCGGAGGCAATATCCTCGCAGCCACTTATATCCACCTCGGCCGTGACATAACGCCTTTCCGGAAGCGGCAGAAATTCAAGCTCGCAGCCCTGCTTTGACACCGTGCCGCGAATAAGGCCCTTTTCGCCCGTTTCGTCAAAGCCGCGTCCGAGGGGGCAGCCGGGGTAGGCCCATACCGTCTTTCCGGCGGAGCGTATGCCGCTGAAAGTATGGATATGGCCGAGGGCAAGGTAGTCCAGCCCCGAGCGCTCGATATCCTCGCCGCTTATGCTGCCGTAGCGGCTGTCGGGCATCTCGGTATCGCCGTGGCAGACCATAATGTTTATCGCCTCTCCGTCCTGAACGGAAAAGCCGCGCAGAGGCGGAGCCTGCCTCTCGGAAAGAAAGGCGGAGCCCCATACGACGCAGCCCAGCGCCGGCAATTCGACGGGCCGAGGGGCCGTGTCGGTGAATATATGCACGTTTTCGGGGAAAGAGATATGGGCGTAGGGACTCATCGGCGCGTAGAAATCATGGTTTCCCGGAGCGATAAAAACGGGGACCTTTATTTCCTCGAAAAAAGAGCGCAGCGCGTCTACCGTTTCGCTGTAGGCGCGGGAGGAATCGAACAGGTCTCCCGAAAGCAGAACGATATCGGCGTCCCGGGCCAGAGCGGCGATGCGCTCCAGCTGTCCGCGCTGCTCGCGGCGGCGCAGCGCGGCCTTTGCCTCGCCGAGAGAGGCGAAGGCCGAGTCAAAATGAAAATCGGCCGCGTGAAGTATTTTTACCATATTCAGTCCTCTATTCTCAATGCCTCCGCCGAAAGGCAGAGCCCGGTTCGTTCGTCCAGCTCAAATACGGCGCATTCCAGCTTGCAGGGGCCGGGAGCGGGATCCATGCGCCGTTTGGGATTGCCGAGGAAGTTCGATACGGAATGCTCCGCGGTCATGCCCAGCACGGATATCCGAGGCCCCGTCATGCCGAGATCGGTTATATATCCGCTGCCCGAGGGCATGACGCAGGCGTCCGAGGTCTGCACATGGGTGTGGGTGCCCCAGAGAGCGGATACGCGCCCGTCGAGATAAAAGGCCATGGCCTGCTTTTCGGAGCTGGCCTCGGCGTGGAAATCAACGAGGGTGAAGCGGTGTTTTTCCTTTTTCAGTATCCTGTCGGCTTCGAAAAAGGGATTGTCGGGGCCGAAATCCATGCCGCAGCGGCCTATGAGGTTTATCACGAGCACGTCGCCGAAGGGAGCGGGGAAAACGCCCCAGCCGCGGCCGGGCGCCTGCGGAGCGAAATTCGCCGGACGCAGTATGCGCCTTTCGTCGTCGAGATACGGGCATATCTCCGCCTTGCCGAAAGCATGGTTGCCCAGAGTGATCACATCGGCCCCCGCGTCCAGCAGCTGTTCGGCCTGACGGCGGGTCAGGCCGATGCCGGAGGCGTTTTCTCCGTTGACCACGGTAAAATCTATCCCCTTTAGCTTTTTGAGACTGCGCAGTCTGCGCTCGAAAAGATCGGCGCCGCTTTGTCCGACCACGTCTCCCGCGGCAAGTATTCTTACAGGCATGTCGATGCTCCTTGCTTTCGTGCTGCTCGGCGGTCCGCTGATGACGTATAAAGTATACATAATAAACGTCTGTTTTACAATCGTAATTGCGGACGCGGCGGAATAAAAATAAAAAATCGCTTATTATACGGAAAATAATGTTTACAAGCGCGAAATATTATGGTACAATCATTCGCTGTCAGCCCCTCGGCTTGGTTATGGGAGAAAGAGCCTTTCCGCCCATTACCCGGCCCCGCGGGAAATATATGAGGAAAGGAAAAGAAAAAAATGCTTCTGAAAGACCAGAAAACCGAGATCATCGAAAAAAACCGCGTACATGAGACCGATACCGGCTCTCCCGAGGTGCAGGTCGCCATTCTGACCGAGCGCATCAACATTCTCAACGAGCACCTCAAGGCTCACCCCCACGATAACCATTCCCGCCGCGGACTGCTCAAGATGGTCGGTAAGCGCAGAAATCTGCTGGACTATCTTGCCGCCAAGGATATCGAACGTTACAGAGCCTGCATAGCCAAGCTGAACATCAGAAAGTAAACCTGTCAACGGGACTGCTCCGGGCGACCCCCGGGGCGGTCCCGCAAAAAATTTTATCAAACAAGCAGAGAGATCAAGCCCTTTTTAGCAGTTGAAAAAGCCCCGAAGCGGCGCTGCGCGGTTTTTTCAAGTGCTAAAAGGCGCTTCTCTGCGGAAAGGAAAACAAATGATAATCACAAAAAGAGAGTTCCCCGAGCAGAAAAAGTACGAGATCGAATTTGCGGGCCGTCCTCTTTCCTTCGAGGTAGGCAAGCTGGCCGAGCTGTGCAATGCAGCCGTGCTGGTGCGCTACGGCGAGACCACGGTGCTGGTATGCTGCACCGCCTCGGCGCGTCCCAAGGACGGAATAGACTATTTCCCCCTGAACGTGGATTTTGAGGAAAAGCTCTACGCCGTGGGCCGCATCCCCGGCGGCTTCCTGCGCCGCGAAGGCAAGCCCTCCGAGAAGGGCACCCTGGCCTCGCGCATGATAGACCGTCCCATGCGTCCGCTCTTCCCCTCGGATCTGCGCAACGACGTGGTCATCACCTGCACGGTGCTGTCGGTGGACCATGACTGCTCCCCCGAGATAGCCGCCATGCTCGGCGCAAGCGCGGCCGTGTCGATATCCGACGTGCCCTTCAACGGGCCGATAGGCGGCGTGAACGTGGGCTGGGACGGAGAGAAGTATTTCTTCAACCCAACCTCCGCGGAGCGTGAGATATCCCGCATGACCGTTACCGTGGCGGCCACCGAGAAAAAGGTGGTAATGATAGAAGCCGGCGGCAAGGAGATACCCGAGGACGTCATGTTCGAGGGCATCATGCAGGCTCACGAGGTCATAAAGCCCGTTATCGCTCTTATAAACCGCATGGTCGCCGAGATAGGCAAGCCCAAGTTCTCCTATGAGCACGCCTCCTTTGACGAGGAGCTTTACAACGAGCTGTTCGAGCGTTATATCAAGGATATCGAGTACTGCATGGACACGGACGACAAGAACGTCCGCGAGGAGAGAGTGAACGCCGTCCATGACAGGATGAACGAAGAGCTGCTTGAAAAATATCCGGATATGGAAAACTACATGGAGGAGTGCATGTACCGCCTGCAGAAGCATGTGGTGAAGCACTGGCTCCTTGACGGCAAGCGCGTGGACGGACGCGCCATGAATCAGATACGGCCTCTGGCGGCCGAGGTGGGACTGATCCCCCGCGTGCACGGCTCCGGCCTGTTCACCCGCGGTCAGACCCAGGTGCTCTCCCTGTGTACGCTTGACACCATGGCGGCCCAGCAGAAGCTGGACACCATTTGGGAGGAAGAGACCAAGCGCTATATCCATCACTACAATTTCCCGGGCTTCTCCACCGGCGAGGCAAAGGGCTCCAGGAGCTCCAGCCGCCGCGAGATAGGCCACGGCGCCCTTGCCGAAAAGGCGCTCGAGCCCGTCATCCCGCCGGCCGAGGAATTCCCCTATACCATACGCGTGGTCAGCGAGGTGCTGTCCTCCAACGGCTCCACCTCTCAGGGCTCCATCTGCGGCTCCACCCTGGCTCTGATGGATGCGGGCGTGCCCATCACCGCGCCCGTGGCCGGCATATCCTGCGGCCTTATTTCCGACGGCGACCGCTGGACCACCTTTATAGACATTCAGGGCGTTGAGGACTTCCACGGCGAGATGGACTTCAAGGTCGCCGGCACGAAGGCCGGCATCACCGCCATTCAGATGGACCTGAAAAACGACGGTCTCATTCCCGAGGTCATCAGATCCGCCCTCGACATCACCAGAGAAGCGAGGATACAGATCCTTGACGAGATCATGCTCCCCGTTATCTCCGAGCCGAGGAAGGAGCTCAGCCCCTATGCGCCCAAGATGCTGTCGATGAAGATAGACGTGGAGAAGATCCGCGAGGTCATAGGCAGCGGCGGAAAGACCATTCAGAAGATCGTCGCCGAGTCCGGCGCCAAGGTCGACGTGGAGGACGACGGCAGCGTATACATTTCCTCCCAGGATATAGAGGCCTGCCGCAAGGCCAAGGAAATGATAGAGGCCATAGTCTTCGTGCCGGAGACCGGCGCGCTGTATTACGGCAAGGTCACCCGCGTTATCCCCATAGGCGCGTTCGTGGAGCTGGTGCCCGGCAAGGAGGGCATGGTCCACATCAAGGATCTTGAGTTCAAGCGCACCGAGAAGGTCGAGGACGTTCTGAACGTGGGCGATATGACGTGGGTCAAGTGCCTGGGCGTGGACGACCGCGGCAGACTCAACTTCTCCCGCAAGGACGCCTACAAGGAGCTTGAAAAGAAAAAGGCCGAGGAAAAGAAGGCCGAAGAAGAGCCCAAAGCCGAGTAAAAAACAAAAAGATACAGCGGCGGGGACGGTCATCACCGACACTTTCTGCGTGTCGAGGGGGACCGCCCCCGCCGTTTTGCGCTCTTGACTTGCGGCGGAACGGCAATTAAAATGAATACAAAAAAAGTAAGGAGCTGCTTGATATGGAACCGAAACTCGTAAAAGCCTTTGAGATCAACGCCACCGTGGGAAAACCGAGCTTCATCGGGCAGGACGACAAGGCCGGGCGCCGCCAGCTTATTTCCATCACCGGCGGCGAGCTGGTCGGTTTTGCCCTTCCCATCAGCGGTAAGGTCCTGCCGGACGGCGTGGACAGTCAGGTGGTCCGTCCCAACGGACGCGCGGAGCTCTCCGCGCGTTACGGCGTCCGCCTCGACGACGGCAGAAGCTTCTATATCCAGAACGACGGGATACGCACCGTTCCCCCGGAGCATGTTCAGACGGTGCTGTCCGGCGGCATCGCCCCCGCGGAGGTCTATTACTGCGTGACGAAGCCGGAGTTCGAGATCTACGACGAGTCCCTCAGCATACTGAAAGACCGCCTTTTCATCGTAAACGCTACGCGGTATCCCGATTCGATCAAGCTGGAATACTACATGGTCGAACTCGAAAAATAAAAGATCGGGTCATAAAAGAAAATACCGGACAGCGAAAGGAGCAGCGCAGTGAAAGGAACCATGAAGGCCCTGGTGGTCTACGGAAAAGACGAATACAGGTTTGAGCCCGCCTTTCCCATTCCGGAATGCGGGCCGGACGACATACTGATGAAGACCGAGGGCTGCGGCGTGTGCGCCAGCGACGTGAAGTGCCGGCACGGCGCGGAAAGCTACTGGGGCAACGGTGCGGACAAGGCCCCCTGGGTACGAGCCCCCTTCATACCCGGCCATGAATTCGTCGGCGTCGTCGCGGAGGTCGGGGCCAATGTGAAGGACTACGCCCCCGGGGACCGGATCACCGCGGAACAGATCGCCCCCTGCGGGGAGTGCCGCTTCTGCAGGGACGGGCACTACTGGATGTGTCAGCCCCATTATATCTACGGATATTTCACCGATTACTGCGGGGCCATGGCGGAATACATGCGCATACCGACGAAGCACGCCCGGATCCATCGGGTCCCTAAGGAGCTTCCGCTCTCCGCCGCCCTGCTTATCGAGCCCTACGGCTGCTCCAAGCACGCGGTGGACCGGGCGAGCATCGGCCATGAGGACATCGCGGTCATCTCGGGCGCGGGCACCCTGGGGCTGGGCATGGTCACCTATGCCGCGTCCCTGAAGCCGAAAAAGCTCATCAGCCTGGACCTGAAGGAGAACCGGCTGGAACGGGCCCTGGCCTTCGGCGCGGACGAGGCCTGGAACCCCGGCAGGGAGGACGTGGTGAAGAAGATAATGGATATGACCGACGGCTACGGCTGCGATATCTATATCGAATGCTCCGGCCATCCCTCGAGCGTGGTGCAGGGCATGAATATGATACGCAAGCTGGGCCGCTTCGTGGAGTTCTCCGTCTTCGGAGAGCCGACCTCCCTTGACTGGTCGATCATCGGGGACAAGAAGGAGCTGGACGTGCTGGGCTCTCACCTGAGCCCCGACTGCTATCCGTTCGTGATAGAGAATATGACCTCCGGCGTGCTCAGGACCGACGGGGTAGTTACCCGTACCTTCCCTCTTGAGCAGTGGGAGGAGGCCTTCGACTGCGCCTCGGGCAAATACGGAGATATCAAGGTCGCTATCACGTTTTGAGTCAACGGGGACGGTTAATGCGAAAAAGTAACGCATGACGGTAAGCCA
>JAGDDB010000072.1 GCA_017958265.1 Oscillospiraceae bacterium
ACCACGCTGGCGACCGGCTTTGTCTTTACCGGTTTCGGCCTTTTGACGATACTTAAGGACGAAAGCGGAACCGTCATGAGTCAGGAGATAAAAAACAAGGCTTTTCTGATGCTCGGAAAGCACATAAGCGGTTTTTATTATATCGTGATCGTATGGATCATTCTGACGATCATAGCCTGGTTCATACTGACGCGCACGCGCTACGGCCTGCATACCTACGCCATGGGATCCAACTCCAAGAGCTCGGAGATGAGCGGAGTAAACGTACGGCGCATGAAGATAAGCACCTTCACGATATGCGGCGCCTGCTGCGCCGTGGCGGCCGTTTTCACCGTGGCCTATCAGCAGACGGCTTATCTCAGCCTGGGCGGCGGTATGGGCTTCAACGCCGTTGCGGCCTGCGTGGTGGGCGGAGTTATGCTCGGCGGCGGCAAGGGCGATACGATAGGCGCCTTCCTCGGCGCCGTATTCATGACGCTTGTAAACAACGGCATGTATAAGTACGGCCTGGATACCTCCTGGCAGTACGTTTTCCAGGGCGCCGTTATATTGATAGCCATAATGAGCGACGCCGGCTTCGCCGCGTTCACATCCCGCCGCCTCAAAGCGATGGCGGATAAGAACAACGCGGAAGAGGCTTTGCTCGAAGCGCAGGCCAAGGCGAGGGGAGGACACGCGTGATGAATGAAGAACTGATCCTCCGTACGGAAAACATATGCAAGTCTTTTAACGGCATCCAAGTGCTGAAGGACGTTAATTTAGAGATACGCAAGGGTGAAATACATGCGCTGATGGGCGAAAACGGCGCGGGCAAAAGCACGATAATCAAGATCATCACCGGCGTTTACACCAAGGACGACGGCGAGATATATATCGACGGGAAGCATGTGCAGATCAACAACCGTCACGACGCGGCCGAGGCGGGCGTATCGGTAATTTATCAGGAGCTGTCGCTGGTGCCGGAGCTGACCGTTGCCGAGAACATCTTCCTTGGCCACGAGATCATGAAACGCGGCCTGCCCGACAAAAAGGAGATGCGCCGTCAGGTGCAGGAACTGATAGACAGATACGGCTTCATTCTCAAGCCCGACACGCTTGTGGCGACCATGGGCATGGCACAGCGCCAGATGACCGAGATATTGAAGGCCCTGTCCACCGAGGCAAAGCTGCTGATCATGGACGAGCCGACGACCTCTCTCTCCGCCAGCGAGACCGAGCAGCTGTTCGTGACGATGGAGGGACTGCGGGAACGCGGGACGAGCATACTTTACATTTCACACCGTCTCGAAGAGATATACCGCGTCACCGACCGCCTTACCATAATGCGAAACGGCGAGGTCGTGGGCGTGGTGGATTCCAAAACGGTCGAGGCAGACACGGTCACGTCCATGATGATAGGCCATGAGATCGAGAAAACCGGCGTGCGTACGCCGAACATAAACACGGATCATTATATCGAGGTCAAGGACCTGCAGCTGGGCAAGCTCCTGCACGATATCAATTTCAAAGCCTACGGAGGCGAGATACTCGGCATAGGCGGGCTTGTCGGCTCCGGCAGAACGGAGCTCGTGAGCTGCATTTACGGTGCGATCAAGAATTATAAGGGCAGCATAACCCTCGACGGCAAGCCGGTGAGCCGCAGCGTGGCAAAGAACATCAAGGCGGGCTTCGGCATGGTGCCGGAGGACCGCCGCACCGAGGGCTTCTTTCCGCAGCTGTCCATACTCCGCAATATAGCGATATCGAGCTATGACAGACTGAGCAGCGGCGGCATCGTTAAGGGAAAGGACGAGATCGGTCACGCCGAAAAGGCGATAGCGGATTACGATGTGCGTCCGGCCATGCGCAGGCTGCCGGTGCAGAACCTGTCCGGCGGAAACCAGCAGAAGGTGATACTTGCGCGCTGGCTCAGCCGCGACGTGGATGTGCTGATCCTTGACGAGCCCACCGTGGGCGTGGACGTGGGCGTAAAGGCCGAGCTGTACGTATATATGCGTAAGCTGGCGGACAAGGGCGCGATAATCATAATGGTTTCCTCTGACCTTGCCGAGCTTACCGAGGTATCCGACCGCGTTCTGGTGCTGCACAACGGCACCTTATTCCAGGAGTTCAAAGACCATAAGGCCACGCAGCAGGCTGTCCTGCTCGCCTCCTCCGGTGTTGCCGCAAAGGAAGGAGAGGTATTATGAAAAACAAAAATGTTTTTGCCAATGTCTGGGCGCAGCGCGGCCTGATCTTAGCCGTCCTGCTGCTTATAATGCTGATAGGCAACCGCAGCTTCTTCTCCCTGGGCAACCTCCGCACGATACTTATGTCTATCGCCATATACGGCATAATGTGCTGCGGAATGCTGCTCGCCATGCTGACGGGGGGCATCGACCTTGCCATGGGCTCCACGGCGGCGTTTACAAGCGTTATCTGTCTGTGGTATTATAACAGTCACGGCATGACCGACAGCGCATTTGTCGTGGGCCTTGTGCTCGCGGTGCTTGCGGCGATCGCCGTGGGCATACTCCACGGCGTCTGCGACGCCTACCTTATGCTGCCGTCCTTCGTGGTGACGCTGGCCACGGGCAAGCTGCTATACGGCCTTGCCTCAGCGATATTGAAAGGCTCCTTTATCCACCTGACCAATACGGAGGGCTTTTTCTACCGTATAGCCAACTCAAAGCTTTTCAGCATACCCATGCCGATCATCATTTTCATCGTAGTGGCTGTCATCGTGGGCCTGATACTCGCTTTCACGGTCTTCGGCCGCCGCGTTTACGCCGTAGGCGCAAACCGCGCCGCCGCGGAGCTTGTGGGCATCAATTCCCGCGTTTTCCGCGTGGGCTGCTATGTGATATGCTCCCTTACGGCCTGTGTGGGCGGCATCGTGCTGACCAGCATGAACTATGTCACCTCAGCCACGACCGCGCAAGGCTATGAAATGATGATCATGCTGGCTCTCGTCGTGGGCGGAGCGGACATTATGGGCGGTTACGGAGATATCGCCGGCGCCGTTTTCGGCGCGCTGCTCGCGGGCATAGTGGAAAACATGATAGTCATGCTCAATATCAATACCAATTACTCTCAGGCCGTGCAGGGCATCATAATCGTGCTGGCGGTCGCTTTCAACGTATACAATAACCGCACATCAGCCGGCCTCACCAAGCCCCGGAAGAAAAAGGCGGGCCTGACGGCGCGGAAAGAGGTATGAACCATGGCAAATACGGCGCTGGTTGAAAACATTCAGGGATATTCCATTCACGACGGCCCGGGCATACGCACAGTGGTGTTCCTCAAGGGATGCCCGCTGCGCTGCCGCTGGTGCGCAAATCCCGAAAATCTCGTTGACACGGTGCAGGTGGGCTTTCTGGTCAACCTGTGTCAGCACTGCGGACGCTGCGCGAAAAAATGCGAAAAGGGCGCCATTATTCCCGACCCGGACAAGCGCATCGACAGGGAAAAATGCGATAACTGCGGAGACTGCGTGGACGCCTGCTTCTACGGCGCGCTGGTGCGCTACGGCAAGGAAATGAGCGTAGACGCGGTTTTCGACAAGGTCCGCCGGGACAAGATATTCTACGAAAACTCCGGCGGCGGCGTGACCGTATCCGGAGGCGAGCCGCTGACGCACGCCGACTTTGTCAAGCGTCTTTTCGAGCTGTGCAGGGAAGAAGGGATCAATACCTGCGTGGAGACCTGCGGCTGCGTGCCGCAGAGCGCCTTTGAGGCAGTGCTTCCGTTGACGGATACCTTCTATTTCGATCTCAAGCTTATGGACGCCGAAAAACACAGGGAATATACGGGCCTGGACAATGAGCGCATCCTTTCCAATGCCCGTTTTGTTGCCGCCGCTGGAGCGAATATCCTTTTCCGCCAGCCGCTTATCCCGGGCGTGAACAGCTCGGAAGAGAACATAAAGGCCACGGCGGAGTTCATCCGCTCTCTCGGCAGAACGGACGCCGCGCTGCAGCTGCTTCCTTATCACCGCATGGGAACGGGCAAATACGCCGCGCTGGACATTCCTTATACGCTTGAATCACTTGAGCTGATGAAGGGGGAGGAAGTGGACGCCGTCTGCGAAAAATACAATTCCCTCGGCGTGGAGTGCAGCATTTCGCGGTAAAGCCCCGGCAGTGAAATGAGCCGACCGAGCCCGGCCGTCATGGTGCGATACGGATCCCGGAAAGAGCGACATAAACAAAGACTATCCCCCCGCCGCGATCAATGCGGCGAGGGGATCTTTACGGTCTTGTGCTGCCAAGGTCACGTCTGCTTGAGCAGCCTTTTCCTAATGTACATCATTTCGTCGGCGCGTTCGAAAACGGAGCTGAAGCTGTTGTCCGTCCGGGGATCGAAGCGGGCGCATCCGGAGGCGATCACGAACAAACCATGCTCTGCGTTATTGGCCATTTTTTCGTCAAAGCCTGCGAGCAGCTCATCCAGAGTGTTATAATCCGCGCTTTCGGCGATCGCGGCAAATTCGTCTCCGCCGATGCGATAAACGGGACTGTGCTTGAAGCAGGAGCATATCAGCCTGCAGGCGTCAATGATGTACCGGTCGCCCAGCTCATGTCCGTGAGAGTCGTTGACCTTTTTCAGGTCGTTGAGATCGAATATCACAACGGCGAATTGAGAAATCAGGCCGGAGTCGATGCGCCGGTCGATATCGTTCTCGGCTTCGATGAAAGCGTGCTTGTTTTTCACTCCGGTAAGCGGGTCGGTATAAGCGAGCTGCATGGCCGATTTCAAACGCTCATGCTGCATTTTTTCCCTTTCAAGGGAACGCTCAAGGTCATGCTTGAAATCTTCCTTCTCGTCGTTGACGACAAAGGAATGCAGCAGGCTGAGTCCGAGCATATATGCGATGGAGTAGAGCGGAAGATAAGGGAAGAAAAGCTGGATCGTAAGAAACAGCGCCATAATTATGCCGAAAAGAGCAATGGTCCTGTAGCGTTTTCCCGATGCGTCCCGTTTCTTTGACAAAGAGAGAAAAGCGTGAACGGATATCAAAAGGAGCAGAAGGATCTGTATGCCGAGCAGTACATATCTGCACGTTTTTGCGCGATATACGCACTCGCTGTCCACTTCAAAAAGCACCGGAGTGAAAATGTTTATTACGATGATCAGCGATACCGCGGCAAGAAAGACGCGCCCGGTATACATGAGGAACCGGCCGAAAGAGTTGTCTTCATCCAGATAGGTCACCGCGTACTGTGTCCAGTAAAACACGCCCACGGCCATGGCAATGAAATAGATGAGCGTGTCAATGAACAACAGACGGGAGAATTTCTGGCTTTCTATGATGCCCCAAAGAATGTCCGTGGCGTAGTACACCAAGACCGCCAGCAGAAACCGCCGGTAAACTTTCCACACGGTAAGCTCAGTGCTGCCGCGCTTGAACAGAATATCCTGATTTTCGATGATGAGGATCAAAAAGGCAAGGATCCCGATAGTCGAATAGTACATAGCTTTCGTTCCTTCACAGAGGAATAAGGGATGTCGGACGGATGATAAACGACAGGCCTTTTAAACGCCGTTTGTCTGCGCTCCGAAGGGTAAGACAGGGGAGGGAAGCATCGCGTTTTCTTCGGGCGGGGATGCGCCCTCCCCGGCAGTCAGTTTACCTGGTGAAGATCTGCGCGGTGCGCGTAGCGGCGTCGTAATCCACGCCGCAGCCGATGTATTCGGCCAGATCTCTCAGGCGGACATAGTTTTCTCCGCCTATGTTGTAGGCCCGGACAGCCACGGTCTCGCCGTTTACGCTCACCGGCTGATTGCTGACAACGCAGGTGGAGGAACGGTCGTCGCCGATAAGCATATCTGTATTCAGAGCGTTATATCCCTCGCCGGTGGTAACGATAACGGTGCGGGATTCCCTGTCGTAGCCCACATTGTACTGATAGGCCGTGCCGTTGAGGATGCAGGCAAGGTCGCGGAGCTTGAAGTAATTATTGCCGTTGACATTGTAGTGGGCGATCTGTACTTCCTCTCCGTCCAGAGTCACGGCCTGGTTGGAGACCATGCACGCCGGCTTTTCCACAACGACGATGCCGGCAGCCTCGCCCACGCTGCCCTTGACTACTATGTAATAGGTGCCGGGAGCGTTGAAGGAGATATCGAAATAGCCTTCGTCGGCGTCAATGCCGGTATCGGTAAGCGAGTCGAAATCAAGGCCGCAGTACACATCGCCGTCATAGCCCTCGGCGGTGTAGTTGTAGGAAGCGTCCATGGCGAAGGTCTTGGCGCAGAAGGTCAGCGTTTCGCCGGCCTCGGCCTCGGCCTTGGGCGGGTACATGGCGCTGGTGCTCTTCCATGAGCTGTCATAAGCAAGGGTGTAGTAGCAGCCGCCGGGCGCAGCCGCCGCGGCAGCGTCGATGTAGCATTTATCCAGGGTGGGATCGAAGCACAGAGAACCGTTCTGAGGCGTGCGGCCCCATACCTTTTCAAGGGACGAAAAACCATAGCCCGTGTTATATACCGCTGCGCCGTCAGCACCGCTCTCAAACTCCAGCTCGTGGACCTTGATGAAGGCGTCGCCGACGGTCATGCCGGCCTCATAGGGGACGGGGTACAGCACTATGGGAGCGCCGCTCTTGCCTATGGCCGCGGCCTGATCATCCTGTATGGTCACATACACATGGGCGGGATCAAGCTCCGCCGCCTCGGCCACGGGCTTGATGATCTTTGAATATCTGGCGGTGACCAAAGTGTTTTTTTCTACGGGAGCGCTGAAATCGAAGGGGACGTCGGCATTGTCCTGCAGGACAAACCAGCCGTCAAAGGCATAGCCGTCGATCTCGGGAGCCTGAAGGGGCTCGGCGGTCTGCCCGTCCTCCACATATACGCTCTTCAGAGTTTCATAGCCGCCGTATCCGCTGCGGAAGCGGACAAGCCAGGGCCCGTCGACATGCATTTTCTGACCGTCAATGGTGCAGTAGTCAAAATCAAGAGAGTTGTCCGCGTTGACGGTGACGATAAGACCTTTGTTCATCACGGTGGCGCTGCCCGCGTCGGGACCGGAATACTCGGCGTCGGCAGTGCAGCCGGCGGCAAGATAGGTGAAGTTCAAAGTGCGGGTCGTGCCGCGGGGATCGATGACTATCTCTTCGCCGGGGAAGACCGGGCGATAATAGTTGTCGTCAAAATCGTTGTGGTTATGTCCCCAGAGTACGACCACGTTATCGTGGGTATTCAGCACGTCTATAAGCTCACCGGCGTGCGCCATATAGCGATCCGTCCCCAGGCGCTTGCCGTACCACTGATGGAGAGGATAGTGTGTCAAAATGAAGATCGGGATATCGTCGGGAGCAGTTTTCAGATACTCCGCCAGCTCGGCGATGTCGTCCGGATCGTAGTCGAAAAGATAGTCCTCGGCGTCCTTATTGCTGCCGAAGCAATAGATGATGTACCTGTCGGTAACCAGAGCTTCGCCCACCTGCATCAGACGGGCCGCGGCGGGGGAGTTGGCGTATTCGGAGGCATAGTAGCCGCCGGCATAGCTTGCCCACTCATGGTTGCCGTGAGTATAGACCGCGTCGCCGACCTTGCCTTCGGCGATAAGTCCGTCCATGTAATCCATGACGGCGCCGGTCAGGGACCAAAAGGCGCTCGGAGTGCTCGCGGAAGCGGAGCCCATATCGCCGCAGAAACCGAATGCGTCGATATAGCCCGGGTCGGCAGCTTCCAGCCAGGTTTTCAAATTCATGTTCGTGCCGTCATAGTGCGTATCGGAGGTGAAGGCCAGCGTGACCGAGCCGTCGGCATTCCTGACCGCGTCGCGCCTGACGGCGTCGGGCTCGGGATATTCGACATTCTCGGCGGGGGCGCCGGCATCGGTACCGGTACCGGAGGGTCCGACGGCAGGCCTTGCAAAAAGCAGGATCTTGCCGGCGTCGGCCTCGGTATCGGCCTGACCGAAGCGCGATCCGTTGAATTGCAGATAGTATTTGCCGCTGTGAAGAGCGACGGTCTCGCCGTCGGCGTCATATACGAAGGTGCGCAGCATGGAGCTGTCCCATACCGTAAGTCCGCCGGAGCTGGCGAAAAGGAACTGACCGGGGGTCGCAAGGCTCTCAAGATGATCCTTCCCGTCGGGGATCCATACGGCAGAGTCGGCCGCGGAGGCGACCGCGCCGTTTTCGACCGCGATCTCGACGGAGCCGAGACTGCCTCCCGATAATGTGAGAGCGTAATACTTCCCGTTATGCTCCGCGGCGATCAGATATTCCTTCCCGGCTTCCAGCTCGGCCGCCTTCGTGAAGGCCGTCGAAGGGTCGTCCCCGGCCGCAAAAGCTCCGCCCATCAGCGAAACGAGCATTACCAGAACGAGCATCATCGAAAGAGTTTTCCTGACAGTATTCATGTTACCTCGGCTCCTTTTATGTTTTTTAAAACCGCGCCGCGTTTTCCGATGAACGACGATAAAGGGAAAATGCGGAAACGGCAGTGTTTCTTTCCCGCTTGGACGCAATGCGCGACCGATAATATTCAAATTATAAAGCTGATAATTTAATGTTGTCAAGAACGGCTGCGATGACTGCGGATCAAATTGCGCAAAACGCCGCAGGAGGGCAGGCAGGGCTGCTCGCCCATGTTGAAGCATTCCTTTTTGAAAATGCTTGTATCGAGCCGATAGAGCCGGGAAGCGGAGTTTACCGCTTCCGTGATGACTCCGTCAAGCACGGCGGCCGGGCAGGCGGCATTGACGTTTAAAATGACCGCGATATCGGTGCAGGTAGCCGTAAAGCGCCGTGGTCTTGCCCGAGCCGAGGAAGCCGCTGAATACCGCAAATTATCTCATGCGTTGTTTTCCTCGATGTAGCGAATGAACTCATCCGCCGGAAGGGGACGGGAGAAGTAGAAGCCCTGGATATAATCGCAGTTCATGCTTTTCAGGATCTCGACGTCGTCGAGCGTTTCCGCGCCTTCGGCAACGAGCTGCTTGTCGATGCTCTGCATCATGCGTACCGTATGCTCCAGGATCGTCCGGCCGTTTGCGGAGGAGACCTCGTCGAGCATGCTTTTATCTATCTTGATGAGCTTGAGCGGGAGACGGTTGACCCGCTGGATGTTGGAATAGCCTGTGCCGTAATCGTCCAGGGCGAAGTTGTAGCCCATCCGGATCAGCTCGTTTACGTTTTCGAGCATGACTTCGCTGATATTTTCGAAGGTCGTTTCCGTGATCTCCAAATTGACGCGGCTCGGGTCTACGCCGTATTTCCGTTCCAGACGCCGTATTTTTCCCGGCAGACTGCTCTGCATGCACTGAGCCACGGAAAGATTGATATTGATGTATTGAATGCCGAGGGCGTCCGGATCGTGCTCCGAAAGAACGCGGAACACCAGGTCAAGCACCTCGTCCCCGATGGGAACGATCAGGCCCAACGCCTCTGCCGCGGGAATAAAGAGCGCAGGGGAGATAAAGCCGAATTCCGGGTCTATGATGCGCGCCAGAGCCTCGGCGGAGTGGAAGCCGCCGCTGCGGACATTGTAGATCGGCTGATAATGCATCTCGATATGGTGATCCGTGACGGCGCGCTTCAGTATCTCCTCCATGTGTGACTCAATGGCGAATACGCGGGAGTTGACGATCTCATCGGCGCGGTAAATGTTTTGCCGGCTCGTGCCGATTTTGTAAAATCGGTGGCCGAGACTTATGATATCCTCCGCCTTGTTCAGATCGTCCGGGCAGCGTATCACGCAGATCTGCGGCTCGAAGCGGACGCCGTTCTCCTCGTAATTTTTGAGAATACCGTCGTTTTCCGCAAGCAAACGCTCGCCTATGCTTTCCACGCCGGTGTCATTTTTGTCGGCGATCAGATAGATGGTGCCGGGACGCTCAAAATACAGCTCGACGCGGTTGAAGCGGGTCCGGCTGAGGTTGCGGATCTCATTGGCGATCTCGGAAACGTAAGCGTTATACCGGTGATCGCCGAGATAGTTTATGATCTCCCGGGAATTCGGCAAACGTATCACGACGATCTGAACATGCTCGCCGGAGCGGAGAACATTGCGCAGATCCTCCTGATAAAAGATCCAGCTTCCCATGCCTACCAGGCTGTCCATGCGCTCCTCCGGCCGCATGACCGAAAGCATGATGCCCATCGCGCCGATGCCGCTGAAGAACATCTCGAGCAGCAGTTCCGGGCGGAAGAACTGGATCACGACGGCGCCGTAGTTCATCAGATACATGACGAGAAGCGAGATCCACTTGTCCGGCGCAAGAAAACGCTTGGAATAGATACAATAGATAAACCCGGCAAGACCGTACACGGCGGCCATTGCATATACCAAAGGCATCAGAACGCCGCGGGAATAACCTGCCTCTGCCGTAACGGTAAAAACCGTGTGCGTAAAAAGATTTTGAAACAAAAGGATCAAAATGACGACGTTCGGCAGGGAGAAGAGAAGCTGCTTCCAGCGCTGTCCGATCAGTGAGCTCATGCGGGTCAGGGAAAGGAGGAACAGAAGAAGTACGGCGCTGACGGCATTGCGCGTGGCCAGATAAACATTGGCGAGCAGCGTTTCAAGGACGAATTCGGCGCCGGACAGAGGCAGACGCTCGGAAAGAATGACCATGAAAAGATCGGATACGGCGCTGACCAACGACAGAATGATCAATGTCAGGAAAAGATTATTTGCGCTTCCCTTGGTCATCTTGCGCGAATAGCAGGTCGTGAGGATCATCAGAAACAGCGGTATGGAACACAAATCGAAATATATTACTTTCATTTTTTTGCTCCCCCCGCTTTCAGCATGTTTTTGTTTTCATACATCTTTTCGTCTGCCCGTTCGAACACCGAGGCTACGCATACATCATTATCGAATTTCGCCATGCCGCAGGCAATTACTATACCTCCGGAACGGGACGCATCCCGGTTGTGTTCGCTCATTCTGTCAATCAGCTCCCCGATATGGTCGAAATCGTGCCCCTGGGCGATCACCGCGAACTCGTCGCCGCCGACACGGAAAACGGGGCTTTGCTTGAATATGCGGCAGATGATGCCGCATGCGTCGATGAGATACTGATCCCCGGCCTGGTGGCCGGCAGAATCGTTGACCTTTTTCAGATCGTTGACGTCCATGATCACGATGGCGAACTCCGGCTGACGGTGCTCGCCGATCAGGCGATCCAGACGTATCTCGGCTTCCATGTAAGCGTGCTTGTTTTTTACGCCCGTCAGCGCGTCTATGCTGGCCTCGCTCTGAGCCTGCGCAAGGCGCCGCTCATATTCCTGCTCCTGGCGAACATGAGAATCAATGTTGTTGATGCCGACGATAAGGCGCTGCCCTTCGGCTTCCTCTACCATGGCGGCCTTGAGCCGGACATAGATGGGCTTGCCGTCCATCATCAGGCGATAGCTCAGCGCAAAGATGCCGCTGCGTGCTATCTCGGACATTACGCCCTCCGCGGTGAACATCGAGAGATAGCGGTCAAGGTCCTCGGGATATACGATACGGCGGCCGACCTCGCGGGAGGCGCCGAAGAAGTCGTCGCCCTCCTTCGGCAGCGCGAAGATCTCATGGCCGGAAGAAGAACTGTATTCCAGGTAGCGTCCCGTCTCCGGGATCACCACATAGACGCAGAGAAAATCACCCGTGAGGGCATTGATGCGGGAGTAGGCAATGCGCTGCTCTTCAACATGCTCCGCGGCGCGCCGCTGCTTCATCTGCTCGTCCACGTTCGTCACGGCAAAAATGAGAAAGTTCTCATTGTCCGTCATGCGGGATACCTTCATGGAAACATAGGTGTGTCCGCTGTCCGCATTCGTGTGATAGGCTATCTGACGGTAGGTGATATTGAATGTGCCGTCCCGGTTCAAGGCATCCAGCAGCGTTTCGCGGTCGATGCTCTTCAAAAAGTCGTCCCTGTCGTCGGGGTGCAGATATACGGCGGCGTCGGTCCTGCACTGTTCGAAAAAATTGCCGCCGCGTCGGGCTTCGACAAGCGTGCCGTTGTCGTTGTCGGGATAGTATTCAATGAATTCGTCTGTTTTCAGATCGACGTAGAACAGGTCGATATAGCTCCTTGCGAGCGTTTGAGCTATGTGGGAATAAATGATCCCGGTGCTTCGCGCCTTTTCGTAGGCTTCTTTTGTCGTGGCGGATCTTCGGCTGATATGTACCATATCCGTGACATCCGCGAACATCCCCAAAAGGCATTTGCGGCCCTTGGGATCGACAAACTTCAGCTTGATCGTCTGAAACTGCCGCAGATTTCCGGCTTCGTCCGGGACATCCTCGTAAAAGATGTACGGCTCGTCCATGGAGAGCGCCATGCGGTCGTCCGCGACGATATGCTCCGCCGTTTCCGCATCGAAGATCTGCGCGTCCGTGAGCCCGATAACGCTCTCCGGGCCCGGTTTGCGCGCATACTCGGCAAAAGCGCTGTTGCACGCGAGGTAGACCCCGGTCTCCACGTCCTTTGTAAAGCTCATGGCGGGCATGTTGTTCAAAAGCGCGGTAATGGACTGCCTCTGATCGCGGTTGGATTCGGATATCAGATTATAGTTCTTTGCAAGCAGTCTGAATTCCTCAGCGCCGGCGACAGTGAGAGGCGTTTGCGTCTGTATGTCGGCGGCAGC
>JAGDDB010000073.1 GCA_017958265.1 Oscillospiraceae bacterium
ATATTTGACATTATTATTATGAAGAACGAGGGACGTCCGATGACGAAAATAGATCTGTCCGGAGCCGGAAAATACGCGGAATTCAGCGAAAGCATGGAGAACAGGGCGCGTCTGGCGCACCGGCGCCTGGAGAGCGGGGAGCCCTTCACGGGCTGGCTGCATCTGCCCTCGCGCACGGACGAGAGGGAAATGCAGCGCATTTTCGAGGCGGCCGACAGGATAAGAAAAAACAGCGACGTGCTTTTGGTGATAGGTATAGGCGGTTCTTATCTCGGTGCAAAAGCCGTGACGGATGTGCTGTGCCCGCCGCCGGAATACAACGGCACGCAGCTCATATTTGCGGGGAACGGCCTTTCGGGGGCTTACACGGACAGACTGCTGAAATATCTTGAAAACAGAGATTTTTCGATAAATGTGATATCCAAGTCCGGGACCACTACGGAGCCCGCAGCGGCCTTCCGCATTTTTGAAGAGCTGCTCAGGAAAAAATACGGCGCGGGCGCGGCGAAGCGCGTATACGCCACCACGGACGCCGAAAAGGGAGCGCTGCGCGGCATGGCAATGGAGAGAGGCTACGAGAGCTTCACCGTGCCCGACGACGTGGGCGGAAGATACTCCGTGCTCACGCCGGTAGGTCTGCTGCCGATAGCGGCGGCGGGCGCCGACGCCGCGGGCCTTATCGCGGGCGCGGCAGAGGCCGAAAGCAGGCTGAGCGCAAATGACATGTCAAACCCCGCGCATCAATACGCCTGTGTGAGACAGGCCATGTATGAGGACGGGAAGAAGATCGAACTGCTTGCGGTGTGGGATCCGACGATGCGGTATATCGCGGAATGGTGGAAGCAGCTTTTCGGAGAAAGCGAGGGCAAGGACGGGAAGGGCATTTTCCCCGCGTCGCTGGAGTACACCGCGGACCTTCATTCGATGGGGCAGTATATCCAGCAGGGGGAAAGAACGCTGTCGGAGACCTTCCTGTGGTATGAGCCGACGGGCTCTGCGGCGGTGCCGCCGAGCGAAGAGGACGCCGACGGCCTGAACTACCTTGCGGGGAAAAAAGCGGACGAGATAAACCGCACCGCTCTCGAGGCGGTGAAAAAGGCGCACATCGACGGCGGCGTGCCCTGCCTGGAGATCAACATGGGGCCGCCGGACGCCCGCAGCCTCGGCGGACTGCTGTATTTCTTCGAAACGGCCTGCGCTTTATCGGCGTATATCTCCGGAGTGTGCCCGTTCGATCAGCCGGGCGTGGAGGCATATAAGAAAAATATGTTCAAAATGCTGGGTAAACCTTGAAGTCCGCCCGAGGAAATGTTATCATGGAAAAGGAATTATAAAGGCACGAAAGCCGATCAATATAAAGGAGCATTTTTTGTATGGTTAAGGTGATCATGGGCGTAAAAGGCTCGGGCAAAACAAAGCTGCTGATAGACCTTGTCAGAAAAGCCATAGAGGAAGAGAGCGGCAGCGTAGTGGTCATAGAAAAGGAAAGGTCCCTGACCTACGACATTCCGTATCAGGCAAGACTTATCGTAGCGGACGATTACGATTTCGGAAGCACCGAGTTCATGAAGGGATTTATCAGCGCCATCCACGCCGGCAATTACGATACGGCGCAGATATTCATAGACAATCTTTACAAGATGTTCCCCGACAAATCCATTGCCGCCGCGGAGGAATTCCTCGATTGGCTGGAGGAATTCAGCAAGAAGGAAAACGTAAAATTCACCCTCACTCTCTCCGCGCCGGTGGAAACGGCCACCGAAAGGATAAAAAAATATTTCTGACGCCTTTGATCGCGGCACAATATATCGGAGAGATTTTCCGCAGTCCCCACAGAATGTTGTGGGGACTGCGTTTTTTCGGGAGAAAATGTCGGCCCGTGTCGAACGGTTTTTCTTGTAGGCAGACGCAGGGGAGTAGCATACTTTGGGCATCAGAAAAACGGAGGCGGAAGCATGGAGGTGCGGTACGGCGTTTTTTCGGAGCAGATCAGTGGAAGCGGGCTGAAGGATCATACGGGCTGGGGCATAGAGGCCCGTCACGGCGACGGAAGCCCGGCCGGGAGGATAAGCGACATAAGCGAAAACAGACGTTACGTGGAGCTTTTGGCGGAAATGCTGAACAGAGAAGAGGTCGAGGCGGTGCATCTTCGTGATATTGTAGAGGATATGCTCAGCCGCTAAAAAAACCTTTACTTGTTTAAAAGCCTGTATTATAATTATCAAATCTAAGGCCCGAGAAAGGGAGGAACAGAAGTGAGCATTATTGACAGGCTTGGGGACCCGAATATCCTCGCCGGGATGACCGTGGGCGAAAAGCTCTGGGGAGCCGTAGTGACGATGATAATCGGCATTGCCGCCTGCATGGTGGTACTTGCGATCATCATGTATTCCATAAAGCTTATGCATCTCGTGTTCGGCGGAAAAGAGGAAAAGGCCGCCGGAGAAGAGAAAAAGACGGACGGCGAAGTCGTTTTGGATCCGGCGGACTTCGAAGACGGAGCCGTTGTGATATCCTGTCCCGCCGACGGCAGCGTTACGGCGCTGAACGCTCATGAAGGAGCGGCCGTCAAAGCCGGGGACACCCTGCTGATACTCAGCTCGGCAGGCTCCGAAAACGAAGTGATCGTACCCGAGGACGGGACGATACGCCGCGTGCTCGTAGAGGCGGGCGCGCAGGTGCGCAGGGGCGAAGCCCTTGCGGTCATGTAAGGAGGCGCCGAGAGATGCTTGAAGGACTACTCA
>JAGDDB010000005.1 GCA_017958265.1 Oscillospiraceae bacterium
AGCTCATTCATTCCGTCGCTCCTCCTTCCAACATCGGACCCGCTCCGCCGGTCTCCGATTTTGTTTTTTTCTCAAATACTTCAATCCCTCAGCGTCAGGCGTACCCCGAGTTCTTCAAGACACAGGAAGAAATCGGGAAAGCTTTTTTTCACCGCCTCGGCCCCGTCTATCGTGCCGCCCACGGCGGCGCAGAGCACCGACAGCGCCATCACCACGCGGTGATCGCCGTGGCCGCAAAGCGTTTGAGAGGGCCGCGATATCCCGCCCTCAACGCTTATCCTGTTTTCCTCAACGCGCATCGCCGCGCCGAATTTCCGCAGCTCCTCCGCCATAGCCGCGCCGCGGTCGCTCTCCTTTATGCGCAGACGGCGCGTACCGGTAAATACGCCGCCGTTTCGCATGGCTGCGTAAGCGAACATCACCGGTCCGAGGTCCGGGCAGCCGGAAAGATCAAGCTCGGGGCGGCCTTCGTCCAGCGCGCGGAAATACTCCGCGCATATCCTGTCTCCCTGCAGGCTGTTTTCGTCAAGGCCCGTCACACTCGCGCCCAGGGCAAGGAAAAAAGCGGCGTTGGACCAGTCGCCCTCAACCGTATGCTCTCCCGGGATATAGCTCTGTCCGCCCTCGGTCTCCAGCTCGGTCTCGCTCACCCAACCGGCTTTTACTCCGCTTCCGCGCAGCGCGGAGAGCGTCATGTCGATATACGCCCGGCTCACCGCCGGAGTACGCAGTCTTATAATGCTCTTTCCCCGCGTCAGCGGCAGGGCGAAAAGCAGTCCGCTGATAAATTGGCTGCTCACGGCTCCGTCAAGCTCGTACTGTCCGGAGTCGAGCCTGCCTTTCACGCGCACGCCGCGGTCATATTTTTCAAACGTCAGCCCTCGCTCGCGGCACAGCTCTTCATATACCGTCAGCGGCCTGCTCATGAGAGCGGCGCTGCCCTCCAGCCTCATTTCGCGCCCCGACAGCAGACACAGCGGTATGAAAAAACGCAGCGCAGCCGCGCTGTCCCTGCAGCGCAGCACCGTGCCTTCGGCCCGGGCGGGATCGGTCCCGCGTATCACCGCGCGGCCTCCTTCGAGCCTGACCTCCGCGCCGAGCGCCCTTACGCAGTCCAAGGCCGCAGCGACGTCCTCCGACATGTCCACTGGCTCAACGCTTCCCTCGCCGCGGGCCAGGCCCGCGCAGATAAGCAGACGCTGAGCCATGCTTTTGCTCGGCGGCGCCTCGACGCATCCGCCGGGCGAAGAAGGATATATCTCGGCTCTCATTCTTCTTTTTCCATTATGAGCAGTTCCATGGCCTCCGTGTATCCGTCGAGGCCATGGCCGATTATCGCGGCTATGCACGCCTCGCGGACATAACTGCGGCGGCGGAAATCTTCTCTTGCGGACACGTCGGATATATGTACCTCCACCGTGGGTATGCCCACGGCTCTCACGGCGTCGAGAAGCGCCACGCTGGTGTGCGCGTACGCGCCGGGATTGAGCACTATCCCGTCGGCATTGCCGAAGGCGCTCAATATTTTGTCTATGAGGGCGCCCTCGTGGTTGGACTGGTATATCTCCGTCTCCACTCCGCGCATCCGCGCGTATTCCCTTATCCGAGCGCACAGGCTCTCATAGCTTTCCGTGCCGTAAATATCCGGCTCGCGTATGCCGAGCATGTTCGTGCACGGCCCGTTGATCACAAGCAGCTTCATTTCAATATCCCCGCAATCTTTTCCGCCGTATCCCGCGGCTCGGCGCAGGTCGGCACGGTGACGTCCGCCGCCGCGAGATAGAGCGGATATCTTTCTTTATACAGCGCGCGTATCTTTTCCGCATCATCCGCGAGCGGCCGGTCGGCCGTGGGTACGAGCCGGTTTTCCGGACGGTCGAGGAAAACGAGCAAACCGTTCATTTTCAGCGCGTCGACGTTTTCCTTTCTAAGCACCGCTCCGCCGCCCGTGGCGATCACTCCGCCGCAGGAAAGGGACAGTTCCTTTATAATTCGGCTTTCGATATCTCTGAATTCTTTTTCTCCGCGCAGGCGGAATATATCGCTTATGCTCATCCCCGTCCGCCGTTCCGCCTCGGCGTCGGTATCGGTAAAGCTCCGCCCGAGCTTTTCGGCCAGCAGTCTGCCCACGGTCGTCTTGCCGCTGCCGGGCATGCCTATGAGCACTATCGTACGCTTTTCAAACAGCAGCTCACGGCACAGCCTGTCCGCCGTATCCGCATCGAGGCTTCTGCCCGTAAAAAGCTCCGCCGACAGCACGGCCCGGACCGAAAGCATATACAGGCCGCCTTCCGCGGCTGCCCCGCGGTTTCGCGCCATGCGCACCAGAGTCGTGGTCAGCGGATCGTATACCGCGTCCGCAGCGGCCTCGAGCCTCGGGAAGCGCCCGGGATCGACGGCATATGAGTCCGCGTCGGGATTCATGCCCGCGGGAGTCGTGTTTATGATGATCTCCGCGCCGGAGTAAAGGCCGTATGCCGTTTCATAGCTCACCGCGCCGTTTTGCCCGCTGCGGCTGAGTCTGACCGTCTTCGCCGCGCCGAGCCTCCGCGCCGCCTCCGCGGCCGACATGGACACATCGCCGCTGCCCGCTATGAGGACGGTCTTCCCCCCGAGGCTCACGCCCGTGCGCCGCAGCAGAGCCTCCATCCCGCCGACGTACGTATTATGACCTATGAGCCTGTCGCCGCGTTTTACCACCGTGTCCACGGCTCCGACCGCCCTTGCCTCGGCGCTGAGTTCGTCCAGAAAGGGTATCACGGCCTGCCTGTACGGCTTCGTTACGTTCAGCCCGTCGAGATCCCGGGCTCTCATAAAGGCGCCCAGCTCATCGGGCGCGAGCTCCTTAAGAGCGTATTCATACAGTCCGAGCTTCCCGTGAAGCTCCGCCGAAAAGTCGTGAGCGAGCTTTTCGCCTATCAGTGCGCAGCGCATCCCACGCCTCCGAGCCAGTCCGTTCCGTATCTCAAAGCGAGCGCGTCGCACAGCGCAAGCGCCGCGGCGCTGTCCACTACCGCGCGGACGCGGTGGATTATCGCCGGATCGTGGCGGCCTTTCAGCGCCAAAAGCGCGTTTTCGCCCTTGAAAAGATCCACCGTCGCCTGAGTTTTGAATATCGACGGCGTGGGCTTCACCGCGCAGCGGAACATGACGGGCATACCGTTGGATATGCCGCCGTTCACGCCGCCGCTGTTGTTGGTGCGCGTGCGCACCGTGCCGCCGTCGGAAAACAATTCGTCGTTATATTCGCTTCCGCGGGCGTCGGCCAGATCGAAGCCGCCCCCGAACTGCACTCCCTTTATGCCCGGCACGGAAAAAAGCATATGCGCCAAAAGCCCCTCTAAAGTATCGAACCAGGGCTCGCCCACGCCGGCGGGCAGGCCGGTCACCGCCGTTTCCAATATGCCGCCCACGCTGTCTCCGTCCTCCGCCGCGTCGGATATCGCCCGGCGCATCCTCTCTCCCGCCTCCGGGTCGAGGGCGGCAAAGCTCATTTGCTCCAGCGCCGCGATATCCGCGTTCAGATCCGAAAAAGGCCGGTCGTCCACACCGCCGCAGCGGGCTATATGCGTGCCCACGCGTATGCCCCGCTCCCGCAGCGCCCCAAGGGCTATCGCGCCTGCGGCCGCAAGCGCCGCCGTAACGCGCCCGGAAAAGTGTCCGCCTCCCCTGTGATCCTCAAAGCCGTGATATTTCTCAAACGCGGTATGATCGGCGTGACCCGGTCTTGCAAGCGCGCGGTCCCGCTCATAATCGCCGCTGCGGGCGTCTTCGTTGGGGATAACGATGCATATGGGTGTGCCGGAGGTACGGCCGTTGAAAACGCCGCTGAGTATGCTGAAATCGTCTTTCTCTATCCTTGCGGTGGATATGCTGCCGCAGGGCCTGCGCAGGCGAAGGCGCTCCGCTATATATCCTTCGTCCACCGGTATCCCGGGGGCCATGCCGTCCAGCACCGCGCCGACCGCCGGGCCGTGGCTCTCACCGAAGAGCGTTATTATCACGCTCGTTCCGAAGCTGTTTTTCATTCCGTCACCGCCGTTTCTCCGCCGCGCTCTTTCGCGGAGCGGATAATGCTGTGCTGCAGGCTTTTGCTGACCTCGACCGTGCTTTTCAGAAAGCGCAGATAATACGGTCTCAGCTCATCGTCGTCTATCAGCGCGCCGAGCCGCTCCGCCATGAGCCTTTCCCGCTCTCCGTCCTCCACGGGCAGTCCGTGCATGAGCTTGTATGCGGCTATTTCCCTGACCGCCTCCATGCGCCTGACGAACAGCTTCGCCATCTCTTCGTCGGCGGCAAGCACCGCTTCCCTCGCCTCGTTCAGCTCCATATCATTATCCTCACAGTATGACTTCCATCCCGGTCTTCTGCGGGACCATGCCGCATTTCTCGTAAAAGCTCTTGGCTCCCGGGTTGCATTCCCATACGTTCAAAGTGACGTTATAGCAGCCCTGAGCCCTTGCAAAGCTCAGCACATGCTCATACAGGCCGCGCCCCACGCCCTTCCCGCGAAGGTGCTCGAACACACAGATATCGTCTATGTACAGCGTTTTTATATCAGTCATCACATTATCGTCCATGAACTGCCTGAATATGCAGAAGGCGTGCGCCTCGACCTCGCCGTTATCGCCTATGCTGACGAAAACGGGCGAAGCGTCATCGGCTATGATCTTTTCAAGCTGCTCGGGCGTATACTTTACCGCCGGGCCCTTGAAAATATCCGGTCTCCCCTCGTGGTGGACCATATCCACCTGCACCAGCAGTCTGCTTATGGCGGGTATGTCTTCCTCCCGGGCTCTTCTGACCATGCTCATTGCCCAACCTCCTAAAAAAAGGCCCTGTCAGAAACAGAGCCGAAACGTGTATTTTAATGATTTTCCGTGTTTAAAATACCACCTATTTCCCTGCAAGTCAACAAAAACGCTTTTCCGACGGCCGCCCGGTTTTTTTCAAAAAATTAAAAAAAGTTAAAAATACCCCTTGACAAGAGAAATCGGCGGGAGTATAATCGCCCCAAATTCCGATACATCATTACAGTAAATTATCTGATGAAAGGACTTCGGAACGGTCTGATGAAAAACGCAAACCGCATCGCTCGTTACTGGTGGTTTTTCTTTAGCTTTACCGGGATATCCGGTAGGGTCGATTTGCGATGCGTTAATACATGACAGACCGAGTGAATTCATGAATTAGATGCGGCGCTGATTGACCGGCGCCGCATCTTTTTTATTTTCGCGAAATAAACAGTAAAGGAGACAAAACAAATGTTTATACTCTCCGGCATCTGGCGCTTCGGCGCCCGGACGATATGAATTCAGAAACAACGGACCAGGAAAAACAAAAAAAGCAAGAATAATAAAACATAAATTACGGTAAAGGAGAACGAACATGGAAAAGATACCCTACAAAATATACCTCAACGAAAACGAGATGCCCAAAGCATGGTACAATCTTCGCGCCGATATGAAAAACATGCCCGCTCCCCTGCTCAATCCCGGCACTCTGCAGCCCATGAAAGCAGAAGAGCTCGAGCCGGTTTTCTGCAGCGAGCTGGTCAAGCAGGAGCTGGATAACGAAACTCCGTATTTTGAGATACCCGAAGAGGTCTACGATTTTTACAAGATGTACCGTCCTTCCCCGCTGGTCAGGGCCTACTTCCTCGAAAAAGCCCTCAAGACTCCCGCAAAGATATACTACAAGTTCGAGGGCAACAACACCAGCGGCTCCCATAAGCTCAATTCCGCCATCGCACAGGCCTATTACGCGAAGAAGCAGGGTCTTAAGGGCGTGACCACCGAGACCGGAGCCGGTCAGTGGGGCACGGCGCTGTCCATGGCCTGCGCCTACTTTGACCTCGACTGCAAGGTTTACATGGTCAAGGTCTCATATGAGCAGAAGCCCTTCCGCCGCGAGGTCATGCGCACCTACGGCGCCGAGGTCACTCCCTCCCCCTCCGAAACCACTGCCATCGGCAGAAAGATCCTCCTTGAGCATCCCGGCACCACCGGCAGCCTGGGCTGCGCGATCTCCGAGGCCATGGAAGCGGC
>JAGDDB010000074.1 GCA_017958265.1 Oscillospiraceae bacterium
AAATACCGGTCAATGAAGCGGACGAGCTTTGCGTCTTTGAATACGGCATAGCCCGCCGCCGTCACCGTGCTTTCGCTGCCTCCGAACAACAGGTTTTCCCCGGGAGTCAGCATGATCGCGGCGGCAATGCCGCAGCCGTCCTCCGCGATCATTTCCGCCACGTCCCCGCAGTCGAAGACGTAACTCTCGGAAAGCAGCTGCACGTCCTTCTCCAGCGATTCCAGCAGACTGCCTATGCCGCCGTTTTCCCGCCCCGCCTCGCTTATCATCTGCTCCGCCGTCGCATCCTTGACAATATACAGCTTGGTGCTCAGGCGCATATCGGGACTTCTCTCCATATAATCAAGGAAGACGTCTATGCCTTCCTCGGCCGCTTTCTGTCCTATGAGCAGATTTTCCGTATGCCCGTAAAAAATATATTTTTTATTTGTATAGCTCTGCATCTCGCTCATTGCCCGGCTCAATGTCGCGGAGCGGTTTTTCAGTATCACGCCCCGCTCCGTGTCCGAGCTGGCGGCCGTGGCGGTCAGCAGGCCGCCGCTGCTGTCCACGCCCAGCGTCTGAATGATCTCAAGCTGATCTATTTCACGCAGATCGTCAAAAAGCATTTTCCCCGAGCAGCCCGTGACGGGCATCAGCGCGGCGGCCGTTATCAGGAGCGCGGCAAGTCTTTTCATTTCTGTTTTCTCCTGTCTCGGGTCCTCATATACGCTTTGCGGTATTTCACGCTTTTCAGAGGAAAACGCAGCAGAGTCTGAAGTATCTCCCTTGCGTTCCCCTCCGAAAACGGCGCGGTATACGGCACTCCGAATGTTTCCAGCGAGGACAGATGAAGTATGATCATTATTACTCCCGCGACTATCCCGAACATACCGGATATCACCGCCAGCACGGTCAGCGCGAGGCGGCACAGGCGCAGGGCCGCCGCCATATCCTGATCGGGCATCGTATATCCCGTTATTCCCGCCAGGGCAACGACTATCACCACCGCCGGCGACAGCAGCTTTGCTTCCACGGCGGACTGGCCGACTATCAGCGCGCCTATGATGCTTACCGTTTCGCCTATGCTTTTGGGCAAACGCAGTCCCGCCTCCTGCAGCAGCTCGAAGGCCACCAGCATGCTCAGCACCTCGCCCATGGTGGAAAAAGGAACGTCTCGGCGGCTCCTTATCACCGACAGGATCAGCTTTGTGGGCATCATTCCCTGATGGTACATCGTCACGGCCACATAGAGCGCGGGAATGATCAGCGACAGCGCTGCTGCGGCAAAGCGAAGGAGCGTTACCAGCGACGCCGTCATAAAATGCTCCGCATTGTCGTCCGGCACTTTGATGAATTCACCGATGACGGCCGGCAGCATCAGCCCGCAGGGCAGTCCGTCGGCCATTATCCCCACTCTGCCCTCAAGCAGACCCATGCAGAATTTGTCCGGTCTTTCCGTGATCAGCATTTGCGGAAAAGGCGTAGGCCCGGCTCCGGTCATGTATTCTTCGATGTCGCCCGTGGTGAGCAGTCCGTCTATATCGATCTGCGAAAGGCGCTTTTTCGCCTCTTTGACAAACTCGGCCGAAGTAAGGCCCTCGATATACACCAAGCCCACTTTCGTATCCGAGCGCCGGCCCACGAAGCATTCGTATATCTTCACCTCCGCGCTCCTCAGTCTGGCGCGCACGAGGGCGGTATTCAGCCTGTAGGTCTCACAGAACGAATCCTTGGCTCCTTTTATCGCTTTTTCGTTTTCCGGTTTGTCGACGCCGCGGCCGATACGGTTTTTTACTTCATATGAGCAGGCGACGCCCACTCCGTCGAAAATCAGCGCGCAGCCTCCGCGCAGGATATCCCCGGCAAGCTCGGCCATGCTCCTTCGTTCCCTGCAGGGCACGCTGAACAAAGCGCCGTCAAGCAGGCGCCGTACTATCTCCCCTTCGCCGACCGCTCCGTCAAAGCGCTCCTTCTCGGTAAGCGGACGGATTATGTCCCGCCCCACCGCTCTGACGTCCGCAAGGCCGTCAAGATAGCAGAGCACCGCTTTTACCGCGCCTCCGCCCGGCCTGACGGTACGTACTTCCAGATCGCCGCAGTTCTCAAACACCTTTTTCACCGCCTCGGAGGATACCGGCAAAGACATTGCGTCTTCCGTATCATCCGCGGCGGGAAGACTTTTTTTCCCCGTTTTGAAAAGCTTTAAGACAGCATCAAGCATACAAAGATAATTATGCTCGCTTTTCGGCATTTTATAAGCCCGCCGGGAGCGGAGAGGCGAAAAGCGCCGAAAGAGCTCCGTTTGAAGCGGGTCGGTATCATGCCGGCCGTCGCGGCGCAATTTTTATTTGCAAATACGCGATCATTTGTATATACTGTTCTTTAACGATCGGAAACGGAGGCGCTCCATGAAAGCTCTGACGTCAAAACAGCTCAAGGTGCTGGAGTGCATAAAAGACAGCATCGAACGCTTCGGCTATCCGCCGTCCGTGCGCGAGATTTGCCGTTATGTTTCCCTGCGCTCTCCGTCCACCGTGCAGGCGCATCTCAATACGCTTGAGCAGCTCGGCTACATCAGCCGCGCCGGCGGCAGGTCCCGCTCCATCGTACTCAACGACTCCGCTTATGCGGGCGGCATACCCATACTCGGAACGGTGGCCGCGGGCGAGCCCATACTCGCCGTCGAAGACGCAGTCGGCTACATTGATTATGACGCCGGCAGCGGCGAATTCTTCGCGCTTAGGATAAAGGGCCTGTCCATGGTCAATGCGGGCATACTCGACGGAGACATGGTCATAGTTCGCCGTCAGCCCACGGCGGAAAACGGCGAGATCGTGGTCGCGCTCATCGACGACAGCGCCACATGCAAGCGTCTGTCTCTCGATAACGGCACGGTCACGCTGCTTCCGGAAAACGACGAATATGAGCCCATCGACGGCAGCGGCGCCGCCATACTCGGCAAGGTCTGCGCAGTGATACGCCGCTATGACTGATCTGACGTCACATTGCGATGATAAGGAGCGAAAACCATGAAGCTTTACAATTCAATGACCCGCAGCCGCGAGGAGTTCGTGCCCCTGGAAGAGGGCAAAATACGCATGTACGCCTGCGGCCCCACCGTATATAATTTCATCCATGTCGGCAACGCGCGCCCCATAATAATGTTCGACGTCCTGCGCCGCTACTTTGAGTACCGGGGATACGAGGTCACGTTCGTGCAAAACTTCACCGACGTGGACGACAAGATAATCCGCCGCGCCGCCGAAGAGGGCATAAGCGCCGCGCAGGTAGCGGAAAAGTATATAGCCGAATATTTCACCGACGCCGTCGGTCTCGGCGTGCGTCCCGCCACGGTCCACCCCCGCGCCACGGAGAACATACCTCAGATCATAGACATGGTGCAGACCCTCATCGACAAGGGCTACGCCTATCAGGCCGGCGGCGACGTGTATTACAGCGCGGAACAGTTCAAGGACTACGGCAAGCTGTCGCACCAGCCTCTTGAGGACCTTGAGGCCGGCGCGCGCATAGACGTGAGTGAAATCAAGCGCTCGCCCATGGATTTTGCCCTGTGGAAGGCCGCCAAGCCCGGCGAACCCAGCTGGGATTCGCCCTGGGGCAAGGGCAGGCCGGGCTGGCATATAGAATGCTCCGCCATGTCCAACCGCTATCTGGGCAAGACCATAGACATACACTGCGGCGGTCAGGATCTTTGCTTCCCCCATCACGAAAACGAGATAGCTCAGTCGGAGGCCGCCAACGGCTGCAAGTTCGTCAATTATTGGCTCCACAACGGCTTTATCAGCGTGGACAACAAAAAGATGTCCAAGTCGCTGAACAATTTCTTCACCGTCCGCGAAGCCGCCGAGGCCTACGGCTATGAGACGATACGCATGTTCATGCTCTCCGCTCATTACCGCAGCCCGCTTAACTATTCCGAGGAATCCCTCTCTCAGGCGAAAAACGCCCTGCAAAGGCTGTATACGGCCAAAGAAAATCTGGAATTCACCGCCGCCAACGCCGCGGCGGCCGAGCTAAGCGCCTCCGAAAGGGACTATACGGCGTCCCTTGACAAATACCGCGACAAATTCATAAGCGCGATGGAGGACGATTTCAACACCGCCGACGCGGTCTCCGCTCTGTTCGAGCTCGTGCGCGACGTAAACGCCGCCATAGCCTCGGAGCGCGATCCTTCCCGCGCTCTTGCCGCGGAATGCCTCAAACGCATGACGGAGCTGTCCGATGTGCTCGGCCTGCTCTATTCTTCCGCGGACGACGGCGGACTTGAAGCCGAGGTCGAAGAGCTCATTGCCGCCCGCCAGAATGCCCGAAAGGAAAAGAACTGGGCCGAGGCCGACAGGATAAGGGACCTGCTCAAAGAAAAGGGCATCATTTTGGAGGACACCCCCCAGGGCGTCAAATGGAAAAAACAATAACCAATAAAAACCCGCTGCAAAAACGCTCGTTTTTGCAGCGGGTTTTCTTTACAGATCAGAATACTATCCTCGCCAGCAGCCATATCGCTCCCGTCAGCGCCGCTCCCGCGGCGGTATAAATGACGGGGGCGGTCCTTTTTTTCCTCCGTTCCACATTTCCTCTGAGATAGTTTTCCGCTATGCTCTGGGCCTCCTTCATCAGCTCCGCGTATCCTGCGCCGCCCTTCCCGTCGCGTATGATGAATATGGCCTTTTCAAACATCGACGGATCCGGCGAGTCCACCATTATCACCTGTCTTGATACGCCCTTTACCATGTTTTTCCTCCACGCGCCCCGCACCGGCAGTTATTTAAAGTCAGTTTAACCTGTTTTTTCCGCGTTTATACACGCTTGGCAACGCTTACGGCAAGCACGGTCATGTCGTCCCTGCGGCCCAACTCCGCCGCCGCTTTTTCAAGTATCTCCGCGGCAAGGCTCTTTACGCTCCCTCCGTCAAAGCTCATGAGCTTTTCATATATTGCCGAAGGACTGTCCGCTCCGTCGCTTACTATGACCGCTGCGCAGCCGGCGCCGAGCGTCATTCGCGTCACATCCGGCGCTCTGCTTTCCAGCCCGGCGGCAAAGCTCTCTCCCCTGACGGTCTCGAGCTTGTCTCCCCGGCGCAGATAGCTCGGCGCGGCGCCGTACTTATACATGCTCGTCTCTCCGGTGAACAAATTCAGCGCCATCAGATCCACGCTGGCGCAGGCCATGTTTTTCTCGTTTTTCAGCATCATGGCGGAATTCATTATGCTCATGGCATATTCCGGCTCAATCCCCGCCCGCAGCAGTCTTTCGGCTATGCCCACCGCCGTGCCGCTGTCGTCGGCCGCCTCGCCGCCGCTGCCCATACCGTCGGACATGATCACGTACAGGATGCCCTCGGGGCTCTTGAACCAGGTAGCCATATCTCCGCTCCCTCGGCTTCCCTCCCGCTCCAGCGCCGCTATGCCCACCGAGGCCTCCAGCGGCTCGGCCTGATACAGGCTCAGCACAGCGCCGTCGGGCTGTTCCGCCGGCCGGCACAGACGTATCTGCGCCGCGGCAGACAGGCTTTCGAGCCAGTCCTTCCCCGATGTGAGAGCGCGCAGGTTTTCACCGCTGACGTCCACATGCAGGCGTCCGTTGCGGTCTCTGAACACGCCGCATACGCAGCGGCTGCCCGAGGCGTCAAGATAATCGTTCAGTCTTTGCTCCGTCTTCCGCTCTTCGCGCCCTCCGCCGCCGGAGCTGCGCATGATATCGTCCAGCACGGCCGACATGTCTCTGAATTGATTATAAAGCAGCTCCCGGTCTTCTTTTATGCGTTTTTTCATCTGCCTGCGCCTCATCAGAGCCCTCATTTCGGTATTTATCTGCTCTATCAGCGGCTTGAGCTCCGTGCATCCGTTTCTGAAATACTCGGGTATGTCCTCCGCGCGTATGCTTCCCCGCACGTTCATTACCGCTCCCGCGTCGGCCAGAGCCCCTCTCGTTTTCTCGTGATCCCTGCCCCAGCAGCGATCGCGCTCGGCGCAGCCGCGGCATACCTTTTCCGCCGCCACGTCGAAAACGGCGGATATTCCGTCGTCCCCGCTTCTGCTCTCCGAGGCCCTTGCAAGCACGGAATAAATATCGGCAAACGCCTTTGACGCCTGTTCAAGCTTCCCCGTCATGTATGCTTTTTCTCTCTCGGCCCCGAGGTAGGCCCTGCCGGGAGCGCGGGGGAAAATGCCCGTAAAAAGGCTCTCCGGCGGGAGCATGAATATGACGGACGCAGCGAAGGCCTCATACATCAGTCCCAGGATCATCTCTTCCGGCGCGGCAAGCAGCGCCGCGGCCGCGTTCGCGAGGACATATGCGACAGCGGCCGCAAGGCGTCTTCCCGAGCTGAAAATACCCGCGAACAGTCCCGCAAGGCTCAGCGCCGTAATAACGCCTCCGCCCCCGCCCGCGCTGAGCTCCAAGGCAATGCCCAGCGCTACGCCCGCCGCGCTGCCGCCGCCGACTCCCGCGGTATACGCTGCGCCGAGAACGCATAAAGCGGCCGCAAAGCGCCCTACGGAAACGGTATCCATCACTTCAGTCCTTCCGAGCGCCATAACGAGCGATATGCCGAGGGCCGCAAGCCCCGCGAGCCTGCCGGAGCCGCCTTTCCTTTTCATGCCTTCCGAATACAGACGGCAGCTGCCGTAGCTCAGAATAATATCGGCCGCGTAAAGCACGATATCCGCAAGCTGCCTGCCGCCGTTATTTATGTAAACCGCTCCGACGCATGCGCTCATTACCGCCGCGACGGCCGGCATAAAACGCTTTTTCGTTATGAGCCGCGTATCGCGGAAAACATAGGCCGCGGCGTATATGAGCAGCGACACCGCGGAATATCTGATCCCGTTCCAAAACCCGCCCATGGCCGCGCCTATCATCGCGCCCGCGGCGGCGCAGGCTCCGCCGGCGTCCGCACCGCAGGCGGCAGTAAAGCCGGCCGCGAAGGGCGAACAATTTCCCGGTATGCGTATCTGCCCCAGCAGCATGCCCGCCAGCAGCTTCAGCACATTCACAGCGGTTTTTTTCATTTTAACGCTTTTTATAACGCGCAGTCTCCCGACGGAAGAACGCGTATCCGCCGATCTTATCTTCAAGTGACTCCACCTCCGCTTAAATCATACGCCATGCGCCCGTCAGTTTATGTCGCGTATGGTCGGAGGCAAAACGAAAAACCGGCTGAAAAAACGGTATGTCTTTTCAGCCGGTCCATACGGGCTGACAGAGCCGAACCTCTGCCGCCCGGGAATGTATCTTCTCGGCGCTTTTGCCCTTTCATTTTTCAATGCCGAAGTATTTTTCGGTTTCCTTCCTGTCACGGAAGATCTGCTCTTTCAGCGCGTCCACGTTTTCGAAGCGCCGCTCGGGCCGCATGAAGCGCATGAATTCAAGTCTGACCCGTTTCCCGTACAGATTGCCGTCATAATCCAGGATATAGCTTTCGACGGATACCGTTCCCTCACCGGAAACGGTAGGCCGAACGCCCACATTCGTCACGGCAAAGCGGCGCAGGCTTTCGCCATCTATCGTCACCCGGGCGGCGTAAACCCCGTAAGCCGGGGCGAGTACGCCCTGCTCAAAGCGCATATTGATGGTGGGCGTGCCCAGCTTGCTGCCCAAGCGGTAGCCGAAACGCACGCTGTCGGTCAGCGTATGGGGATGGCCGAGAAAGCGGGCGGCGGTTTCCACATCCCCCGCTTTCAGCAGGGAGCGGATATATGTAGAGCTCACGGTAACTCCGTCCAGCTCGACCCGCGGGATTATATCGCAGCACAGCCCCGCTTCGGCGCTTTTGCTTTTCAGCTTTTCGGTATCGCCCTCGCCCTTCCAGCCGAACCTGAAATCGTGACCCGCGACGAAGCCCACGGCGCCCAGATCTCCTGCCAGCCACTCTACGAATTTATCCCAGGGCATTTTCATCATGCCCTCGTCAAAGCGCAGAGAAATAATATCCTCCACGCCGAAATATCTGCGTATAAGCTCCGCCCTGTCCTCTGGCGAGCTTATCAGCTCGACCTCCTTGCCGCTCACAAGGCTGTCCGGGTGCCTGTCAAAGGTAAGCACGGCAGGACGCGCGCCAATGCTCCCGGCTCTTTCCTTTGCCTTTTTTATAAGCTCCGCGTGCCCCAAATGCACTCCGTCAAAAAATCCGAGAGCTATGACTCTTTTTTCCATAAGACCGTCAAACCTCAAAAAAGCTTTTTATAATATCGATCTTTCCGTCACGGGCCTCGCCCAGGGCGAGAAATTCCCCGCCGGGCGCGTAGATGCGGTATCTGCCGTTCTCCGCGGCGGCTTGCGGCGGATTGCCGCAGCGTATTCGCCGCTCATCCGCGCCGTCGGCGATCAGCGCGGGCAGATGCCGGAACATCGTATCCGTCGGCGCCAGCGCAGCGCCGCCCAGGCTCTCCGCCTGCTCAATGCTCAGCGCCTCGTCTATTCCGAAGCATCCCGCCCTCGTGCGTACCAGCGAGGACATTGCCGCACCGCAGCCGAGCCTTTCGCCTATGTCGTGGCAAAGCGTGCGGACATAGGTGCCCTTGGAGCAGACTAATCTGAAGCGATACTCCCCGTCGGCAAAGCCCAGCGGCTCGGCCTCATAAATGAAAATCCTTCTCGCCCTGCGCTCCACTTCTCTGCCGCTTCGGGCATATTCATAGAGCTTCTTTCCGCTGACCTTAACGGCGGAATACATCGGCGGCAGCTGATCCATGGCCCCGTGCAGGTTCCGCAGCTCCGCCGCGACCGTGTCGGCGCTCACATCCGCGTCTTTCCGCTCGAGGATATTTCCCGTCATATCCTGAGTATCGGTCGTAATGCCGAGGCGCATGCCGGCTATATATTCCTTGTCGGCGTCGTCCATGAATTCGACCGCCCGTGTAGCGCGGCCGACAAACAGCGGCAGCACTCCCGTCGCCATGGGGTCGAGCGTGCCGCCGTGTCCTATGCGTTTTTCCTTCAATATGCCCCGCATTTTGGCTACGACGTCATGAGAGGTCCAGTCTGCGGGCTTATTTATAACGATTATGCCGGTCATTTTTCCTTCCAGTGCTTCCGCACGGCCGCCTTGACCGCCTCCGCCGCGTCTTCGAGAGTTCCCTCTATCGTTCCGCCGGCGGCCATACCGTGTCCGCCGCCCCCGAACTCGGCGCAAATGAGGTCCGCGTTCGAGTGCTGTCCGGTGCGAACGGATATCTTCCACTGCCGGGGGCCCGTCTGGCGTATGGTCACGCCGGTCTCCACCCCCTGCACCTGACCGGTGACCGAGGCGATATCGTCCATATCGTCGTTTGTCGCCCCGCTCTGCTGCAGCATATCCGATGTTATGTACGCTATAACGGCCTCGCCGTCCATGAAAAAATCCAGCGAGGCAATTATCATGCTCTCCAGCGCAAGACGGCTGCGGCGTTTTTTCATGAACAGCACCCGGTTGAGATCTATCGGAGCGCCCGCCTCAAGCAGCTCGGCTCCCGCGCGCAGGGTAT
>JAGDDB010000075.1 GCA_017958265.1 Oscillospiraceae bacterium
AGGGCCGCAACAATAATTAACACTTTTTTCATATAGTAAAAGATAAAAATATATGCAAATATATAAAAAATATATTGAAAAACAATATTTATCCCCGATTATTCAACGCTTTTCTAAAAGCCGTAGCATTCCGCGCATGTCCCTCGGCGGTTTTGGCGAAAACATGTGTGCCGTCAAAACTGGGGCTGGCGCAGAAAAACAAGTTGCCGCCTCCCCGGTCAGCATTCAGTACGGCGTCTATGTAATAGTCGTCCGGAACGTTGATGGGCCCGGGAGGAAGGCCGGCGTATTTATATGTATTATAAGGTGAGTCGAACTCAAGATGCCGGAAGAGTATGCGCTTGAGCTCATAGTCGTAGCAGAAAGCGACAGTAGGATCGGCCTGCAGGAGCATTCCCCTGTCGAGGCGGTTAAGATACACGCCGGCTATCTTGCGAAGCTCCGGCTTGTAATTTGACTCGCCCTTTACTATTGACGCAAGAGTGACCGCCTGACTGCGGCTCAGCCCCTGTCTGGCAGCCGCGGTGAGTCTGTCTTCGGTCCAGAACGCATCTGAGGCCTTTCGGCAGCGGTCGAGCACATCGGCGAGCGACGCCGTCCAGTAAATATCGTATGTGGCAGGGAAAAACGCCTCGAAAACATTGTCGGGACTGACTCCGTATGGAGCCAGGAACGCGGAGTCCTCAAGAGCCCGGCGCACGGATGCTGAATCGAGATGAATCTGCCTGGAAAGCTTGCGTGCAATTTCGGCGGTGGTACGCAGCGAGCCGGAAAGCGTAAGTGACACCGGTGACTGCCACCCGTTGTTCAACATGCGTGCGACATAAACGCTCGTGCAGCTGGTCGTAACCCGGTAGTGCCCGGGCTTCATGAATGAGGCCACGTCCTTCTGACGGAAAACCTTGCGCAGGCGGGTCTGGCTCAGCACGGTAAGCTGGCTGTCAAGAGAGGAAATAACGTCCTCAGGCCGCATGTCTTCGGTAACGTACAGGTCCGCCGTTCCGGCAAAATTGGGAATCTTGTTGTCACGAAGCCAGTCGTAAACGAAAAATATACCGGCAAGTCCGACAATAAGAACGAGCAATTTGATAACGGTCTTCATCGGCGGCGAAGGACAATTGTATCACCTTCCAGGGGAATGCTGTCGGCCTGGAGCTTATTGAAACGGCGAAGGGAGGCGAGCCTGATTCCGAAGCGCTGGGAGATGTCGCGCAGATTCTCTCCGCTTCCGGATGCGATGTATTTCTCAAGCCCCTTCGCTCCGCAGGCTTTCTTACGTTTGAGGTAGATCACTTCTCCGGGATGGATGTCCTGCTCACTCCGGAGGTCGTTGAAACTCAGGATTTCGCCCTTGAACAAGCCGTAGGCCATTGCGAGCGACTGATAAGTATCGCCCTCGACGGCATACACACAGGGTACGCCGTTGATTTCGTAAACGTCGCGGGAAAGCTGGAAACGATATACTTCGGACGCCTTGCTTACCGTCACCTCCACGGGCTTCTCGATTTCAAGCGGGGCCTCGGGAATGGTTTCGGCTACATCAAAGCGATACAGCTGATAGTCCTCGATCACCTTGATGAGCTTGTCGGCATATTTGGGATCGGTAGCGTACCCGGCCTTCTTGAGCCCGCGCGCCCACGATTTATAGTCGGTAGGATCCAGCTCGAAGAGGCTTTTGTACCGGTCCTGGTAACGCAGGAAATCGGAGTGGTCGCGGAAGGAAGCCGCAGCATTGGCATACACCCTGAAACACTCCCCTTTCTTGTCGTCGTCCTTATAGATTTTCTTGCCTTTCCAGTCGGAATGGCATTTGATGCCGAAATGATTGTTTGCCTTGACAGCCAGCGTGGACTGTCCGGCTGCAGATTCCACAAGCCCCTGTGCGAGGGTGATGGAGGCTGGCACTCCCGAGCGCTGCATTTCCGACACCGCCGTAGATGAATACTTTTCTATATATGACCTGTACGGTCCGTCAGCCGCAGCAACGGACAAGACTATCGCCAAAGCAATTGCAACTACTCTTTTCACAAATGCGAATTTACTAACAAAGCAGTTTTACTGCAAAAATTATGCTAAAATTCGAAAACATCTCCGTCAGACGCGGCGGCAGTCTCAGGAAAGACAGCACGGCATTCTTCAAGCAAAGCTTCGAAATCAGTTATCCGCGACGAATAATGCCCTATGATCAGTTTGCCGGCACCTGCTTCGAGCGCGCAGCGTGCAGCCTGCTCCGACGTGGAGTGAAACCTCTTCTCCGCCTTGTCTGCCATATCGCGCGGGTAAGTCGCTTCATGATACAGCACGTTCACTCCTTCAACCCAGGACGGCAATTCCGGGAAAGGAGCCGTATCGGAGCAATAAGCGTAGGACTTTGCCCTATACGCGGGGTTTGCCTCGGCATGTCGCGGGGTCACGGTCTCGTCGAAGCGGAATCCGTAGCACTCGATCTTGTGTTTCAGCGGGAAGGCACTCACGGTCAGGCATTTTGATGTATGCACCACCTGCGGCTCACGGCCGGTAAGTGCATGGAAACGAATCTCGAAGGTATCATCGGATCCGAAGAACGCTGAGTAGAAATTCAGTACGGAACCGAGAGCCTGGGGACCATAGATATCGAGAGGCGCAACGCGGCCGTACATCGCCATGGAGTTAAGCAGGCCGAACAATCCGAACAAATGGTCCCCGTGAATGTGCGAGATGAATATCGCCTCCACCTTCACGAAAGAAAAATGACAGCGGCGCATCTGCTGCTGCGTGCCTTCGCCGCAATCTATAAGAAACAAGCGCCCGTTGGCATTGAGCATCTGGGCGCTTGGATTTCTGTCAGAAATGGGCATGGCCGAAGCCGTGCCCATTGTAGTGACCTTAAAAAGCATTACTTGGAGCTCTTCTCGAGTTTCTCCTTGAGGGCTGCCAGGGCGTCGATGTCGCCGAGGGTGGCCTTCTCCACGTTGG
>JAGDDB010000076.1 GCA_017958265.1 Oscillospiraceae bacterium
CGCGGAGAAATGCCGGGAGATCATACGCGAAGCAACGAATGAAGCGGTCGGCATATTGCGCCGCAGCTTCCCGGGCTCCGGGGAGCTTGAAGAGCTTACACTGAGTCTCGCAGAGAGAAAAAACTGACTGCCCGACTTATTTGAAAAATTGAATACCGGGGGAAAGGTCGTTCGTACCGCAAAGGCATGATGCCAGGTCCGGACGTAATTTGCGGAGAGGGCCGATTTCGGCCCTCTCCGTGTCATAGATCAAATTAAGTTTGACGGTAAATGATTATTGTGTTATACTGCCAAAATGCAGTAATAGAAGCACGATGACGGGAGTACTGCCGATGTGGATCAGCGACGGATGGAAGGATTATGAATTGCTCGACTGCTCGGGCGGTGAAAAGCTCGAGAGGTGGGGAGAGTATATCCTTCGCCGCCCGGATCCGCAGGTAATATGGGATACCGGTTTCGACCGGGCATGGGACAAGGCCGACGCGGTTTATCGCCGCTCAGCCTCCGGAGGCGGGCGCTGGACGCGTTCGGATGTTCCGGAGAGCTGGACGATAGGCTACGACAGCCTGAAATTCAATGTAAAGCTGATGAATTTCAAGCATACCGGCATTTTTCCCGAACAGGCTTCGAACTGGGATTTTATACGCAGGCGCGTAAAAAATGCCGGGCGCGTTCTGAAGATCCTCAATCTTTTCGCCTATACCGGCGCCGCGACCGTCGCGGCCGCCGAAGCGGGCGCGGAGGTATGCCATGTAGACGCCGCAAAAGGCATGGTAGCGTGGGCAAGGGAAAACGCGGCCCTTTCGTCCCTCGCCGACAGGCCCGTGCGCTGGATAGTGGACGACTGCAGAAAATTCGTGGAGAAGGAAATACGCAGAGGCAGGCGCTACGACGCCATAATCATGGATCCGCCGTCTTACGGGCGCGGACCCTCCGGCGAAGTATGGAAGCTTGAAGACAGCCTTTTTGATTTTTTGAAGCTCTGCGCAGGCGTGCTGAGCGAAAGACCCGATTTCGTGCTTATCAGCTCATACACGACGGGGCTTTCCCCCTCGGTGCTTACATATCTGGGGAATACGGTTTTTTCCGAAAAGTATCCCGGCAGCTGCGAGAGCGGGGAACTGGGACTGAGGGTAAGCAAAAGCGGGCTTGTGCTTCCGTGCGGCTCCGCATGCCGCTGGACCTGCGACAACTTGTAACGGCAGAGGAAAAACGATGAATGTGATCATAAAAGCGGAAAATGTAGATCACTGGTACGGTGAGGACGATAACCGCACAAGGGCGCTGAAGGATATCAGCCTTGAAATTGACGAGGGCAGCTTTGTGGCCGTGCTCGGACACAACGGCTCGGGAAAATCTACCCTGGCAAAGCATTTCAACGCCATCCTTACTCCGGAGCTCGGCAAAATATACGTTGCGGGAATGGATACGTCCGATAAAGATCTTGTTATCGATATACGCCGCACGGTAGGCATGGTCTTCCAAAACCCCGATAATCAGATCGTTGCCAGCGTGGTGGAGGACGACGTGGCGTTCGGCCCCGAAAACATAGGGATGGAACAAAGCCAGATAAGACCGAGGGTAGACGCGGCGCTTATGAGCGTGGGCATGTATGAAATGCGGGAGCACGCCCCGCACATGCTTTCCGGCGGGCAGAAGCAGAGGGTCGCCATAGCGGGCGTGATAGCCATGCGCCCCCGCTGCATAGTGCTCGACGAGCCGACAGCCATGCTCGATCCCTCGGGACGCCGCGAGGTGATCAATACCATACACCGGCTCAACCGGGATTACGGCATCACGATAATACTGATAACCCATCACATGAATGAGACCGTGGGGGCCGACAGACTTATAGTGATGTCGGACGGAGAAATAATCGCCGACGGGAGCCCGAAGAGCGTTTTTACGCGCGTGGACATGCTGCGCCGGGCGGGACTGTCCGTACCGGACACGACACAGCTTATATATCTGCTGAGGCAGGAAGGCTTTGATCTGCCGCTGGACGCGCTGACCGTGGACGAATGCGCGGCGGCGATCTACAAAAAATTCGCATAAAGGAGCGGCTTGAATTGGCGCCTGTTATACAGACCGTAAATCTGACGCATGTTTACAGCCCCGGAACACCGTTTGAGCAGACAGCGGTCGACAATGTCGATTTTGCGGCCGAAAGAGGCGAATTTATTGGTATTATAGGGCATACGGGCTCGGGCAAATCCACCTTTATCCAGCATCTGAACGGTTTGCTCAAGCCGAGCTCGGGCCGCGTGCTGTTCAACGGCGAGGATATTTTCGCCTCCAAGCAGAAAACAAGGGAAACGCGGTTTAAGGTAGGCTTGGTATTTCAGTATCCCGAATATCAGCTTTTCGAGGAGACGGTTTATCGGGATATCGCTTTCGGGCCGAAAAACATGGGCCTGTCCGACGAAGAGATCGACAGACGCGTCAGAGACGCCGCGGGCTTCGTGGATATCTCGGAGGATCAGTTTGAAAAATCGCCCTTCGATCTTTCGGGAGGACAGAAGCGCAGGGTGGCGATAGCCGGCGTGATCGCCATGAAGCCGGATGTGCTCATCCTCGACGAACCGACGGCGGGGCTCGACCCGATGGGCAGGGAAGAGATAATAGGCAATATCGTGAGATACCATAATTCCGGAGAAAACACGGTGATATTCATTACGCACAGTATGGAGGATATCGCCCGTATCGCCGGACGGCTCGTGGTGTTCAGCAAGGGCAGGATATTCATGGACGGCACGCCGAAAGAGGTTTTTTCGCGCGCCGAAGACCTGCGCAGCGTCGGCCTTGACGTGCCGGATATCACTCTCGTGATGATGAAGCTGAAAAAGCTGGGACTGCCGGTGGACGATTCCGTATATACCGTGGAGCAGGCGAAAGCCGAGCTTTTGAAGCTCAAGGGGAGAGGCAAGGATGTTTAAGGATATCACAATGGGTCAGTATTTCCCGGGAAATACTCTGATACACCGCCTTGATCCCCGAACAAAGCTCGTGCTGACCCTGCTGTATATAATAGTACTGTTTCTTGCCAAAGGCATATGGTCCTATGCGGTGATGCTCGCTTTTCTGAGCGTATGCGTGATACTGAGCAGGATAAAGCTCTCCGTGCTGCTGAGCGGAGCCAAGCCCATTGTTTTTATAATAATCATTACGGGCATACTTAATCTGTTTTACACAAAGGGCGAGCACCTTCTTTTCAGGGTATGGCGCATAAGCGTATATCTGGAGGGACTGCAGACCGCGGGATTTTTGATACTGCGCATTTTGCTGCTTATCTGCTGCACTCTGCTCCTTACCTACACTACCTCGCCGCTTCAGCTTACCGACGCCATGGAGGCGCTGCTGAACCCTTTGAAAAAGCTTCGCTTTCCGGTACACGAGCTGAGCATGATGATGAGCATTGCGCTGCGCTTTATACCCACGCTCATAAAAGAAACGGACAAGATAATGAGCGCGCAGAAGGCGAGAGGCGCCGATTTCGAAACAGGCAGCCTCAGACAGCGCGCAAAGGCGCTGCTGCCGCTGCTTATCCCGCTGTTCGTGGGCGCGTTCCGCAGGGCGGACGAGCTGGCGACGGCTATGGAGAGCCGCTGTTATCACGGCGGAGAGGGAAGAACGAAGATGAAGCAGCTCAGGATGGCCGCTGCCGACTGGGCGGCTTTGGTATCCGGAGCGGCGCTGACGGTCGCGGTGGTGCTGCTGAGGCGCGCCGGATGAACATTGCGATAAGGCTTGCCTACGACGGCACGGCATATCACGGATGGCAGCGTCAAAAATCCGAGACCACGGTACAGCAAACTCTTGAAAATGCCGTTTCAAGGCTGTATAAAAGAGATATTCCGGTAATAGGCTGCGGGCGGACGGACGCGGGCGTACACGCCGAGCGATACTGCGCCAATTTCCGGGCCGAGGGCGGCATACCGCTCGACAGGCTCCCTCTCGCTCTCAACGCTCTTTTGCCGCAGGATATTTCGGTTTTCGCGGCGGCTGAGGTAGAGGAGGATTTTCACGCGGTTTTTTCGTGCCTCAGAAAAGAATATACCTATCGCGTTTATAACTCGAATGTCAGAGACCCGTTTTTGAACGGCCGGGCGCTGTTCTATCCCGAAAAGACGGATCTCGGCGCAATGCGTCTGGCGGCCGAACGCTTTAAAGGCACTCATGATTTCGCGGCCGTGCGCTCCGTGGGGACGAATGTAAAAACTACGGTCAGGACGGTTTATGATTTCGAAATAAGCCGCAGCGGAGATATGTTCGGCTTTCGTATCTGCGCGAACGGTTTCCTGTACAATATGGCGCGCGCCATGGTCGGCACCGTGCTGTATGCGGGAATAGGCAAGCTCCGTCCGGAGGATATTACGGATATACTTGACAGCCGCGATCGCCGCCTTGCCGGACCGACGGTGCCCCCGCACGGATTATATATGACCGGAGTATGGTACCGGGGCAAGGCCGAAGTCCTTTTTCCGCCGGCCGAGGCCGCGGGCAAAGCCGGAGGTGAGATTTCTTGAAGAAAGGCAAAAACGGAAAACACTCAAAAACGAAGGCCGTGATCTCGTTTATCGTTCTTGCCGTGCTGATAATATGCGCGGTCGCCGCGGCAATGAATTGGGATTCTATCAAGCGCACTCCCGCGGCAAAGAAGATAGAGGAGATATTCGGGGTATCGCGGCAGACTTCCGGGGCAAACTTCAGTTTTGAAATGTATTCCGACAATGTTTTCGCCCAGCTTGACGGAGGGCTTATACTTGCCTCCGCCGCTCAGATACAAAGCTTTGACAGCTCGGGAGAACTGATATATTCCAAAAGCACGGGAGAAGACGGAGCCGTTATCAGCACAGGCGGACGGTACGCGGCGGTCTGGAGCGTAGGCGGGGAAAACATCGACCTGATATGCGAGGGGAAAAGCACCTCGCTGAAATACCAGGAGGGATCCGACGCGGCCCATCCGCTGGTGTCGGTGAAGGTAAATGCCGACGGGAAGACGACGGCCGTAACGGTAGAAAACGGATATAAGGGCGCCGTGAGCGTATACGGGGCCGACGGCAGCGCGATATACCGAGTATATCTGGGCAGCGGCTATCCCCTGGACGCTTCGCTTTCTTCGGACGGCAGAGAGCTTACGGTGCTAACGATGACGGAGAACGGGAGCCGCGTTGCCGCATACCAGCTCGACTCGGAAAAAGAGAAAAA
>JAGDDB010000077.1 GCA_017958265.1 Oscillospiraceae bacterium
GACGTTTTCTTTACAGACGTCTGGGCCAGCATGGGCCAGGAGGCCGAGGCGCAGGAGCGCCGCAAGGTCTTCAAGGGCTACTGCCTCGACGAAAGCATCATGTCGCTGGCGGCGAAGGGCGCTCTCGTGCAGCACTGCCTGCCCGCGTACCGCGGCGAGGAGATAGCCGAAGAGGTTTTCGAGGCCCATGCGGACGAGATATTCGAGGAGGCCGAAAACAGGCTCCACGCGCAAAAGGCCGTAATGGCAATACTTATGGGCAATATGTAAGGCCCGGAAAAATACGAACGGCGCTTCGTTTTGAAGCGCCGTTTATTTTATGAAAAAAACTAAAAATAATGCTTGACATATAATACTATGCGTTGTATAGTATATCGCGACAGGAGGTATTGCATATGGATCTTCAATTAAAACGCGGCCTTCTGGATGCGTGCGTACTCTCGGTCCTCGCCCGCGGCGATTCCTACGGCTACAAGATGGTAAGGGATATGACCGGCCGGGTGGAGATAAGCGAATCCACGCTCTATCCGATACTGAAAAGGCTCGAAGCCGCCGGCTGCCTAACGGTGTATTCCGTGGAACACAACGGCCGCCTGCGACGCTTTTACAGTATAACCGAGCGCGGGCGTATCCGGCTGAATGAATTCATGAAAGACTGGCAGGAAGTCGTCTCCGCCTACAACTTTATAAAAGAGGGGTGCGAAAATGAATAAGAAAGACTTTCTGGATGCTCTGCGCCGCGAGCTGCGGAATCTTCCGGAAGCAGAGATCGAAAAATCCGTTTCATATTACAGTGAAATAATAGACGACACCGTTGAAAACGGGCTTACTGAGGAGCAGGCGGTCACCGCGCTCGGCCCTATGGACAAGATAGTCGGGCAGATAATGCTGGACGCTCCGATAAACGCTCTCGTAATGTCGAAGATCAATCAGCGCCGCGAGCAGCGCGAGGCCGTTCAGGCTCCCGAGCAGCCGCAGAAAAAGCGCTCACGCTCGGTTCTCTCCACGATCCTTATAATAATCGGCTTCCCGATATGGTTTCCCCTTCTGGTGGCGTTCGGCGCGATAGTGCTTTCCCTTTACGTGGTGCTGTGGTCCCTCGTGATCTGCGTCTTTGCCGTAGCCGTTTCGCTGGCGGCCGCCGGTATACTGCTGCTGGTCGCGGCGCTGTTTTTCCCGGGTACGCTCCCGTTCGGCATCGTCTTCGCCGTCGGCGCGGCGCTCATTCTGATAGGCCTTGCGTTTTTGGTCTTCCCGCTTGCCAAGCTCTGCGCGGTAGGGTCCGCGAAGCTCACCGCAGCCATTGCCCGCGGGTTCAAGGCACTCATCATCGGAGGTAAGAGAAAATGAAAAAGTTCTTTATAATAGCCGCCTGCGTACTTATAGTTGCGGGAATCATCGTATGTGCCGTCGGATACGCCAGCGGCGGCTTCGATATCAAAGCCATGAAGGAAGCCTCCACCCGTTACGAGGAATTCGATCCGGCAGGCGTCGAGCAGATCTTCGTGTCCGAAACGAGCGACGACGTCATCTTCAAGCCCTCTGAGGACGGCTTGATACACATAGAATACCGCGAAGCTAAAAACGTCACCCACACTTCCTCTCTCGAAAACGGTAAGCTGACCGTCCGGCGCATCAAAACAAACCCGGACGCCTTCCGCTTCTGGCTGACTGATCTATTCAGCTTTGTCGACGGCCGTGTCATCGTCTTCATCCCCGAAGGTCTCGTCTGCTCCCTTGAGTGTAAATGCTCGAGCGGCGACATAAGCGTCTCTGATCTTGAGCTCTCGGCGCTGACCCTCTCCCTGAGCAGCGGCGACATAAAGGTAGAAAACTGCTCGGCCGGAGCCGCCGTTATCTCCGGTACCTCCGGCGATATCCGTGTTTCACGCCTCACGGTCGACGGGGACCTGACAGTCACTCTCACGAGCGGCGAGATCTCCTGCTCCGATATAGTCTGCAGCGGCTCCGCCGCGCTGAAGGCCACCAGCGGCGATATATCCGTATCCTCCCTCACCGCAGAAGGAGCGTTCAACTGCAAGGTCACCAGCGGCGACATAGATATTTCCTCTCTCGCGTCTCCCGATATAACCGTCAAGAACACCAGCGGCGACATAAACCTCACCGTGCTCGGCGACGAAAAGGAATACCGCGTATCCGCCGAGGCCTCTTCCGGCGACGTCGACGCTCCCCGCTCCTCAAAGGGCGATAAGTCCCTCGACGTCAAAACGAGCAGCGGCGATATAAAGGTAGAGTTCATAGACTGAGTCTTCCCCGGTTTCCGGACAGAAACGCTTTTGCGGAGAGCCGCGCCGGGCGCGGCTCTCCGCGTACTTTATAAAGACAAATGCGGGAGACAATCCCATGAAAAAGGAGAACGCTTATGTGGAAAGATAAAAGCAAAAACGCCCCCGTAGCGCAGTTTCTCGGGTGGCTGCTGTTCATATCGCTCATAGTCGAAGCGATTCTGCTGCTTCTGGAGCCCTGCTCCGTCGCGTACGCGGAAAGCGGGCGGCTCACCTTCGGCTACGCGCTCTACGCCGTGCTCGGCATGTTCTTTTCAACTCCCGCTCCGTTCATCGCCCTGCTCGTGACCCTTCGCAGAGCGGAAAAGATAACGGTAAAAGAGTATCTCAGGCGGATAGTCCGCACCCCCAGGCCGCTGGCCGCGATTCTGATAACCGCGCTCTTCTGCGCCGCCGCGCTTGTCTTCGCGCTCCTGTGCGGCACGCCCAACGGCGCGCGCTGGTATATGCTGCCGGTCGGCTTTATCGTAATGCTTCCCTTCGTTGGCATAGCGGAGGAGCCCGGCTGGCGCGGCTTTCTGCAGCCCGAGCTCGAAAAAAGATTTCCCTTCCCCGTTGCCGTCTCAATGACCGCCGTGATCTGGTACGTGTGGCATCTGCCCGTGTGGCTCATGCCGACCTCCAACCATTACGGGGACAGTCTTATCGGCTTTGCCATAATGATCTTCGTCTGGGCCTTTGCGGCGGCGGCGATTTACAAGGCCACGACGAGCGTCCTCGCCTGCGCGGCGTACCATTCTTTCGTCAATTCCATCGGCGCCGTTTACGACTGGAACTCGCTGTTCGACGGCTATCCGAAGACCGGCGCGATGCTTCTGTATTTCGGCGTTGTTTTCCTCTTCTCCGTCGCTCTATGGCTGGCAGCGGGCAAAGCCGAGCGTAAAAAGGACGCATGCGCGGGTTTTCCGGCTGCAATCGGATACGGTCCGTCTCCTTAAAGTATCGCTTGCAGGTAGCTTCGTCATCAATCATGGCGATGATGATTTCACCATTCTGGGCGGTTTGCTGACGCTTGACCACCAC
>JAGDDB010000078.1 GCA_017958265.1 Oscillospiraceae bacterium
ACCCCCCCCACCCCGGCCCTTCATATTCCCGGCGTAAAAAACTGTGGCATTATCGCGCGGAATGGGTTACAATAACAGTTAATCATTATAAAATAAATATCGGCGGAGCCGATACTATACGCAAGGAGCTGTATTGTCATGCCTGATTTTGACGGTGTAAACGGTCTGCGTGAAGAATTCCGGGTGGTCGGCAAGCCCAACCTGCCGGGAGTGCTGTCCTATGCCGTGGCGACGGGCGTCGCCAAATACGGCAGCGATTACGTACAGCCGGACATGCTGTTTGCAAAGTTTCTCCACAGTCCTTACGCAAACGCCGAGATAAAGAGCATAGATACCTCTGCGGCGAGGGCTCTTGACGGCGTGGTGGATATAATCACCTGGGAAGACGAGGAGATACGCGATTTCAAGAGCAACGGCGAGCTTTGGGGCAATCCCCGGCCCTGGCTGGACAACAAGGCCGATCAGGAGGGCGCGGAGGTCGGCGTGATAGTCATTGCCGAGAGCGAGGAGATATGCTGCGAGGCTCTCAGACGGCTGAAAATAGAATGGGAGGTCCTGCCCCATGTGGTGGACATCCTTAAGGGCCGGAATGAGGACGCTTACGTTATCCGCCCCGAGGAGGGCGAGACCGCGCGCTTCGGCTCCCGTCCCGCCGCCTCGAACAATCCTCCGAAGAGAGGCAACGTGGGCTTTTCCAACGTGGAAGAGGGCGACGTGGACTCCGCCATGGCGGCCGCGGCGCACGTGATAGAATACGATCTGAACATGCCCGCCTTTGCCTCGGTCATACCCAATCCCCCCGGCTCGATAGCCTGGTGGTTCGACGATCCGTATCACGGCCCCGAGCCGAGCCTGCACATCGAGGGCGCGGTAAGAAACCGCGACGCCATCAGCAAAAGCTATGATCTGCCCTCCGAAAAGACGGTGCAGGAGGGTCTGTTCATGGGCGGAAAGTACTGCGACTGGGGCCTGCGCCGCTCGCAGGAGATCACTCCGCTGCTCGCCCGGCGCACCGGGCGGCCCGTGCGCTGCGTCAACACCCGCGAGGAGACCTTCGATCTGCTGATGAATCAGCGTTTCTGCCATATAAAGGTCGGCTTTGACGACAACGGCCTCATCACCGCCATAGACGATCACTCCATCGCCGACGGGGGCGTGCGCTCCAGCTCCACCTTCGGCACGACCGGCGACCAGAATCAGGGCCCCTACGGCACCGTAAAATGCCCCAACGTGCGCCAGCATATGGAGATAGTCGACTCGAACCGCGGCATGATGTACGTAAGCGGTCAGCACTGCCCGTTCAACTGGGACGCCATTTCGATGGCCATTTATCTCATAGCCGAAAAGCTGGGAAAGGACCCGATAGAAATAGCCCGCCTGAACCTGCACGGACCGTCCTCCAAGGAGGACCCGGATCCCGTGCCGTCCTTCGAGGCCTGCATAGAGCAGGGTAAAAAAATGATGGACTGGGAGTGGCACACGGCCGGGACGAAGACCCTGCCCGACGGGCGAAAGCACGGCATGAGCTTCCGCTATCAGATGTGCCCGCGCCACGCCATGATGGACTATACCTGCAAGCTGGAGCTGCGCGGCGGCAAGGTACATATGCCCACGCAGGGCCCGCATGTGGGCATTTACGCGGTCGAGGCGAACGCAATGGTCGTGGCTGAAGAGCTGGGCCTGGAATACGAAGACGTCATAGTCGATGTCGATTACCGCGAGGCTTTCACGCCCATGGGCGGCGGCTCCGACGGCACCACGGCCTCGGCCTGGTGCATGAAGGAATGCGCCAACATACTGAAACGGCAGATACTCGAAGCGGCGGCCGAAGAGGCGGAGGCGCCGCCGGCGCCGAGCATG
>JAGDDB010000079.1 GCA_017958265.1 Oscillospiraceae bacterium
GAGTGTTTGGGGGCGGGGCTCGGCTCTGTCCTCCCACTCGCCCGAGGCGCGAGTTTTTCTAAAAAAACGCGTTATTGCTTTTTGATATGCGTTTGAGTATAACAAAGACGGAAGCGGACGTCGGCTTACCCCCCGAAAAAGGAGATAATGATAAAAATGAACAGTATCGGTGAAAAGATCAGGGAACTGCGCCGGGCGCGGGATATGACCCAGGACGAGCTGGCCGCACTGCTCGGCGTTGCCTATCAGACCGTTTCAAAATGGGAGACCGGCGCGACCAGCCCGGACCTGTCGCTGATAGTGCCTATCGCAAGGCTGTTCGGGATAACGACGGACGAGCTTTTTTCATATAACGAGTCCGCGGACGGGCTGAGGCTGGCAGAGCTTCAGAAACGGTACGACGAGACCTTCAAAAGCGGGAATATACAGGCGCGTCTTGAAATATCAAAACAGGCGGCGAAGGAATTTCCGGCAGATATGAAATGGCTTGAGAGGTTCGGATCCGACCTTTTCTGCAATGCGATCGACCTTTATGCCGCCGACGATGCAAAAACCTATGAAGAAGAGCGGGACAAAGCGATAGGAATACTCAGGACAGTTATCGACCTGTCGAGCGACGATGAGACAAAATGCAGTGCGATCGTCGGTATCGTGCAGTGCCTGCTGGACTGCGGCAGAAAAGAAGAGGCGCTGTCTTATGCGGACAGGGTCCCGAAAATCAGTGCAATGACGAGACTTCTGGAGAACATCCGGTTGGACTGCCTTGAGGGAGAAGAGCAGAAGCGGGAAAAGCAGAGGCACCTGCTTTCACTTCTGACCGAACTGCTGCGGTTCCTGGGCTGGCATTATAAGGGCCTGGGCGATCTTGAGATCTTTAAAAAATCGACGGAGACGGCGATATCGCTGATAGAGCTCTTTTTCCCGGACGGCGTCTATCTCGACGAGGCATACGAGCTTGCGTATCTGTACTGCAAAAAAGCAAAATGGCTGGCGGATGAGAAGAAGACCGAGGAAGCTGAGGAATGTCTTCGCAAAGCCTTCGGTTTCGCGGCGGAATACGACGGGATAGAAGGGGAGTATACCTATACGGCTCCGCTGTTCGACCTTCTCACATTCGACAGAAACCAACAGGCCGTAACGGGAGAAACGACGCTCACGGAGGACATCAGGAACCTGATATCCCGCAACACATTTTACGCCTCGGTGAAAGAGCTGGTCCATACTTAAAGAAAAACAGATCTGCGCCCGAAGCCGTTTTTCGGTTTCGGGCGCAGGCGATTTTTTCATAGTCCGGAGCAGAACGGCGGTCAGCCGTCGGGCGAGCTTTCAGGCGTCTGCAACGTATTCGGGTCCTTGTCCATAAGGCGCAGCATGATTTCCGCGAATTCGGGATCGAACTGTGTTCCCATGCCTTTTTTTATCTCCTCGATCACGGCTTCTTTTTCAAGCGGGTCGCGGTAGCTGCGGTATGAGGTCATGGCGTCGTAGGCGTCCGCGACTGCGATGATGCGCGCTATCTCCGGAATGTCTCTGCCCGAAAGACCGTCCGGGTATCCGAGACCGTCGTACCGCTCGTGATGATAGCGGGCCCCGTCGCCGAGAAACGGCGCCTGTCTGATGCTGGAAAGGATGCGCGCGCCGAGGAGGGGATGATCTCTGACCTGAGCGAATTCATCCTCGGTCAGACTGCCCGCTTTGTTGATGATATGGGTGCTCACGCCGATCTTGCCCACGTCATGCAGGAGCGCGGCAAAATACGCATGTTCGCACAGCTCCTCCGGCAGCCCGGCCTCTTTGGCGATCTGCTTGGAATAACGGGCGACTCTTGCCGAATGTCCGCGGGTGTATCTGTCCTTGGCGTCTATGGCGTTTGCCAGAGCCTCCGTCGTCTGCTCGAAAAGCGCGGCTTCCTTTTTCTGCGCTTCCTTGTAATATTCGAGCTCGTGCGCTCTCGCGCGCTCCGCCGCTTCGCTGAGAAAGTTCAGAGCGTAGGAATAAAAAACGCACACGACCAGAGCGGTGGTCATATTGGTCAGAGAAAGACCGTAAAAAAAGATCTGCAGTATCGACGAGACCGTGGGCAAAGCCAGACAGACGATCATGGATGTGACGAGGCGCCGGTTGATCCGCTTGCGGTACTTTATGATCGTCCATTCCTGAAGCAGCACGATCAGGAATGGGATCACGTAGCATATGACATGCCAATGACCCCTTTGATATACGTTGTGCTCGTCAAAGGTATAGTACATGCCGGTAAACTGCGAAACGGCGACGAGCAGGGCTCCGACGGCAAAGAGAAGCTCGGACAGCGTCAGATATATGGGCGGTTTGCGCAGGCCGCCCTCGTTTACCAGCATGTCGATAAGGTATCTGGTGACAAGGAAGGGTATAAGCAGCAGCATAAAATAGACCATGCCGTTGCCTATCCTGACCATATAGTACCCGAGCCTGCTTTCGCTGCCCCTGAACATATAAGAGAAACGGTCAAAAAAAAGCAGCAGCATGGCCGAAAATTCCATAGACGCCAGAATGTGTTTCGTTCTGGCGGGAAGGGTCCGTGCTATCAGCGTCATGATCGCGAGGATACCGCACATGCCGCACATGAACAGCATGATGTCAAGCTGATGCGATCTCATGTAATCAATAATCAATTTTTTCCCTTCCTGCCGCACGGCAGCGGAGTGAATTATTATGCATATTATACAGCCCGGCGGACTCTATTTCAAGATAAAGCGACAAAATAATCATGAATCATGGACCTCAAGAAGAACGCGAAGAAATGAAAAAGCAATAAAATATCGCGCCCCGAGCCGAAGTGATATGCTCGGAGCGCGTTTTTTTGCTGACGCGGGATCACGCCGTGACGATCTCGGCGGCCTTTTTAAGGCCCAGCAGATCTATGGCGTCTTCCCGCATTTTGTATTTGAGTATCTTTCCCGCCACGTTCATGGGGAAGGAGTCCATGAAGCGGACGTATTTCGGCACCTTATGGCGGGCCATATGGTCGCGGACAAAGGCTTTGAGCTCGTCTTCTGTCATGGTCTCGCCGCTTTTCAGAATGACGCAGGCCATTATCTCCTCGCCGAGAGCCTCGTCGGGCACGCCTATCACCTTCACGTCGGAGACCTTGGGATGAGTATAGATGAATTCCTCTATCTCCTTGGGGTAAATGTTCTCGCCGCCGCGGATTATCATATCCTTCAGCCGGCCCGTGATGCGGTAATTGCCCTCGGGAGTGCGGCAGGCAAGGTCGCCCGTATGCAGCCAGCCTTCCGCGTCTATGGCGGCAGCGGTGGCGCGGGGCATCTTGTAATAGCCCTTCATTATATTATAGCCCCGGGCTATGAATTCGCCCGTTACGTTGTCGGGCAGATCCTCGCCTGTTTCGGGATCGACTATGCGGCATTCTATCTCGGGCATGGCCCTGCCCACGGTGCCCACGCGGACCTCCAGCGGATCGTCGGTGCTGGACATGGTGCAGCCCGGCGAGGCCTCGGTCTGGCCGTAGACTATGGTTATCTCCGTCATGTTCATTTTGTCAACCACGTCCTGCATGACGGATATGGGGCAGGGAGAGCCGGCCATGATGCCGGTGCGCATATAGCTGAAATCGGTTTTCGGGAAATCCTCGTGTTCCAGCATGGCGATGAACATGGTAGGCACGCCGTGGAAGCAGGTGATGCGCTCGTTGTTTATGCACGCGAGAGCGGGCTTCGCGGAGAAGTAGGGCAGGGGAAAGAGAGAGGTGCCGTGGGTCATGGAAGCGGTCATGGCAAGGACCATGCCGAAGCAGTGGAACATGGGCACCTGTATCATCATCCTGTCGGCAGTGGAAAGATCCATACGGTCGCCTATGCACTTGCCGTCGTTTACCACATTGTAGTGCGTGAGCATGACGCCCTTGGGGAAGCCGGTGGTTCCGGAGGTATACTGCATGTTGCATACGTCGTGGATATCCACGGCGGCGGCGCGGCGATGCAGCTCGGCCACAGGTACCCGTACGCTTCTGGAAACGGCCTCGTCCCAGGTCATGCAGCCGTCCATGCGGAAGCCGACGGTGATTATATTGCGCAGGAAGGGCAGCCTGCGGCTGTGCAGCGCGCTGCCGGAGGCGGTATGATCGAGCTCCGGGCAGAGCTCGCGAATGATCGAGCGGTAGTCGGAATCGCGGAAACCGGAGACCATGACGAGAGTATGCGTATCGGACTGACGCAGCAGGTATTCCGCTTCGTGTATCTTATACGCCGTATTCATGCTCACCAGCACTCCGCCTATCTTCGTGACGGCCCAGAAGGAAATAAACCACTGCGGGACGTTTGTGGCCCACACCGCGACCTTGGCGCCGGGTTTTACGCCGAGAGCGATGAGAGCTCTGGCAAATTCGTCGACGTCGTCGCGGAACTGCGAATAGGTGCGGGTATAGTCCAGGGTAGTATACTTGAAAGCATACTGATCCGGGAATTCCTCGACCATGCGGTCCAGCACCTGGGGGAAGGTCTGCTCGATGAGCGCGTCCTTTTTCCATATGTATTTGCCGGTGCCGGCACGGTTGGAATACAGCAGAGAGCGGCGGGAACCGCGCTCAAAGCGGCGCATGACACTGACAAAATGCGGGAAAACGATATCGGGCACGCCGAGATCCTCTACGGCGGCGGGGTCGAGCTCAAGGGTTATAAAGCCGTCGTAGCCTATGCTGCGCAGAGCGGCGAACATATCGGATACAGGCAGATCGCCCTCGCCCATAAGGCGGAATTCGGTGCGCTCGCCGATGGTGACGGAGTCTTTGATATGCACGTGCTTTATCCACGCGCCGAGGTTGGATACCGTCTGCTCGGCGTCCTCGCCGAAGCGGCGGAACGGATGGTGCATGTCCCACAGGGCTGCGAGGCTGTCGCTGGCAAAATAATTCAGGACGTCGCGCAGACGGCCGGTATCGGCGTAAATGCCGCAGGTCTCCATAAGCAGAGTCACCTTAAGCTTCTCCGCATCGGGCAGCAGCTCGGAAAGACAGCGTTTCACGGCCTCGTCGGCGTTTTCGCCGCCCTCGGGGGCCGAGGCGTGCACGCGGACATAGGGTATCTTTATCGAGGACGCCATATCCATGCAGTAGCGTATCTCGCGGAGGTTCTCTTCCTCGGCGGAGGCGTCGGACAGATCGCACAGAGCGTCCAGGCACGGCAGCTCCAATCCGAGCTCTATCATTTCCCGCACGGTAGAGGCAGTGCGCGAGGGGTCGAGGGGGCCGCCGGGCCCCTTGAGGACGCCGTCGTCCACCTTGTGCAGCTCGATCCCGTCAAAACCCATGCCGGAGGCAAAGCCGAGAAAATCGTTCCAGCCGTAACCGCTCCAGCCGTTGGTAGAAAAGGCAAGCTTCATTATTTGCTTCGCTCCTCCCAGGCTATGTTGTTGAGGGCTGCAAGATATGCGCGTATCCCGGCGCCGACTATGTCGGAAGAACGGCCGGAGCCGGTATACAGGGTGCCGCGCTCCCTGAGCTTCACCAGGGCGCTGCCGGCGGCCTCGCGGCCCTCGTCCACGGATTTGATGCGGAAATCGTCCAGCTCATAGTGCCGTCCGATGATCTGATCGATGGCGCTGAAGGCGGCGTCGATGGGACCGTTGCCGCCGGAGAGACCGCGCCGGTCTTCGCCGTCCTGTTCAATGACGACGGAGGCGACGGCGTCGTTGTGATCCGCGCCGTCGGCGGAGATATTCGTAATGATGTTTATTACATAGCTTTTCAGCTTATAGGTGCTGGGGACCGGCGTATCCTCATCCCCGCCGGCATCGGTCTCCGACGCGGAATGGGGGGAAGAGGAGGGAAGCATGCTCTTGGCGGGAGCAAGCAGAGTGTGTATGTTCTTTACCGAGCGGTTGAGCACCGTCATGTCAAGAGAGCAGTCATAGCCCAATCTGTCGCCGCGGGTGCGGAAGACGGCGGCGACGGTGTCGAGAGACGGAAGAGAGGCGCCCGCCGCGGTCTTTATGCCCGCGGCTCCCGCGCCGAGAGCGGCAAAGGCGCAGGCCGCGCCGAGACCGAGCTCGTCGGAGCATTCGGCCGATACGGGGACATTTACGCTGAGCGAGGCGATGAAAGCGGCAAACTCGTCCGGCAGCATGATCCCGGCGGAGTCGCATAAGCTGACGGAGCCTGCGCCGGAGGATACCGCGCGGTCAAGGATGGTCTGAAGGAAAGCGGGCTCGGCTCTCGTAGCGTCGAGAGCGGAAAACTCAACATCGGGGCACAGCTCCGCGCAGCGGGAAACGACGGAGGCTACAAGCTCGGGCATTTTGGCGGGCTTGACGCCGCATACATACTCCATGGTGGCGGGGCTGAGAGGCACGCAGACGCAAAGACGGGGCTTTGCGGCGTCCTTCACGGCCTCCCAGGCGGTCTCCGCTTCGCTTACGGACAGACCGACCGGGACGGAAAGCACGGAATCGGCGACCATGGACGAAAGGGTACGTATAAGCAGGGAATCGGCCTTGACGTCTTCGATGGGCTGAACTTCCATGACGTCGACGCGGGCGGTCCCGAGCTCGCGGGCGATCTCAAGCTTGTCTTTGAAGCTCAGAGAGGGATTAAGGCGAAGAGTCTGGTCGGATACTGTGATCTTTTTCACGCTGAAAACTCCTTTACAAATACAAAGATCCCCGAGATGCATGCATCTCGGGGACGATAATCAATACCGCGGGACCACCCCGATTGCGGGCAGTACCCGCCAACTCATCAGGCTCAAACAAGCCTTTTGCCAAGATAACGGAGCAAACCGGGATCCCATTATCCGGGATCCTGCTCGGGAGTGAGACAGCCGCCGTTCCGGCGCGTCGGCTCGCAGCGAACGCC
>JAGDDB010000006.1 GCA_017958265.1 Oscillospiraceae bacterium
CAGCCGTTTCCGCGCAGCAGTCTGATTTTTTCTTCCGTATCGGATGAACCGAAAATATAGCTCCCCGCGACAAGGGTATCCGCTCCGCTGTCGACGGCAAGACGCGCGGTTTGTTCATTTATGCCGCCGTCAACCTCAAGCATACAGTCTATGCCCGAGTTATCGATAATACGCCGCACGGCGGATATCTTGGGAAGCATATCCGGCATAAACTTCTGTCCCCCGAAACCGGGCTCCACGGTCATGATCAATATAAGATCCGCAAGATCCAGAAAGGGCGTGACCGCTTCCCAGGGCGTTTTGGGTTTAAGCGTTATTCCGGTTTTTTTGCCCAGACGTCTTGCGTTTTCAAGGGCGGCGGCAAGATTTTCGGTACTGTCGGACTCAACATGCACATTGATCAGGTCCGCACCGGCCTCTGCAAAAGCCTCAAGCTATCTTATCGGCTTTTCTATCATAAGATGAACGTCCATAAACATGCCGCAGCATCTGCGGGCAGCCCTGAGCACGGGTATTCCGAAAGATATGTTGGGAACGAACATTCCGTCCATTACGTCAAAATGCAGCATATCTGCCCCGCACGATTCAACGCGTTTTATTTCCTTTTCGAGGCATGAAAAATCAGCCGAAAGAATAGACGGAGCGATCTTGATCATGACATTTCCTCTTATCCGCATACTTTTACCATTATGATATTGTACAATGATATGCCCGAATAATCAAGATTAAGTTGACACCCCCGTAAAATAATATTACTATGATATAACAATAACATTCCGGAGAACAAGGTGAAAAGAAAGATCAAAATCGTCCCCCATTCCATCGCCGCTGCCGCGGCAGCGGTCATACTGTGGCTTATTATTATGCCCCTTCACCGACCGTGGCAGTATGCTTTATGCTTTGCCTGTGCGGTATTGGCAGGAAAGGCCGCCGCATATTTAAAAAATCGGAAAGCCGCGAAAAAAGCCGCCGTCACCGAGCCCGGCGCCCATATCTCGCCCGCCCCCTCTCCTTCCGAAGAAGTTAAGGTATCGCCCGAATTGGATTGGGTAAGAAAAGAAGGCGACAGAGCTCTTACCGAGCTTGGCAGGCTTTATGCCGCCATACCGGACGAAAACGTGAGGCAGCGGATAATGAGGCTGACCGATCTTGCCTCAAAAATAATCAAAGACGCAGAAGCCGATCCGAGGGATATTCCCCGTATCAGGCGCTTTCTGACCGACAGGCTGCCCGAAACCGTCGGATTGCTCAATGAATATGACCGCATGTATTCTTCGGGATCGTATCGGCCGGCCGACAGCGAAGACTCCGAGGACATCGAAAAAGTGCTTGAAAAAATGTCACGGGATTACGCCGTTCAGCTCGACGCTCTTTTTGACCAGGAGCTTCTTGACGTTGAGACGGATATAAGCGCAATGGAAAGCATGCTTAAGAGCGACGGTCTGACAGCTTCGGATTTCAAGATATGAAAGGATGATATAATATGGACTACGATTACAAACCTTCCCTCACACTTACGCCGGAGACAGCTGAGGCGCCGAGCGCGGAAAGCATAATCAGCGCGGCCGAAGAAAAGGCATCCGCTCCCGCGTTCACCATGGATTCGCTCACCGAAGCCGAAAAAAAGGCCGTAAGCGATTTCGCCGATACGATCGATATTTCGGACACTAATCAGGTCCTGCAGTACGGCAGCGCAGCTCAGAAAAATATATCGGATTTTTCCGGCGCCGCCCTCGGCAATGTCCGCACCAAGGATATGGGCGAGGTCGGAAACATGCTCGGCGATCTTGTCCTGCAGCTGAAAAACCTCGACTTTGATCCCGAGGACAAAAAGGGCCTGAAGGGCATTTTCAAAAAATCCGCAAACAAAATCGCCGGTCTCAAAGCGCAGTATGAAAAAGCCGAGATCAATGTCACCCATATAAGCGACGAGCTGGAAAAGCACCAGGTCACCCTTCTGAAAGACGTAGCCATGCTGGACAAGATGTATGAGCTGAACCAGTCTTATTTCAAGGAGCTAAACATGTACATCCTTGCCGGCAAGCAGGCTCTTGCCAACGCCCGTGATACGCGTCTTAAGGAGCTGCTTGAGAAAGCGCAGCAGTCCGGACGGCCTGAGGATGCCCAGGAGGCAAATGATTTTGCCAACATGTGCACACGCTTTGAAAAGAAGATACACGACCTTGAGCTGACAAGGACCATCTCTCTTCAGATGTCTCCGCAGATAAGACTGATACAGAACAACGATACTCTCATGGTAGAAAAGATCCAGACCTCGATAGTCAATACCATTCCCCTTTGGAAGAGTCAGATGGTGCTTGCTCTCGGCATCGCGCATTCTCAGCAGGCCATGGAAGCGCAGAGAGCCGTGACCGAGGTCACAAATGAGCTGCTCCGCAAAAATTCCGAAATGCTCAAAACCGGGAGCATCGAAGTCGCTCAGGAGTCGGAGCGCGGAATTGTAGAGCTCGAAACGCTCAAAACCACAAACGAATCTCTCATAAGCACGCTGGAAGAAGTTCGCAGGATACAGAGTGAAGGCGCCGACAAGCGCCGCGCCGCCGAGGAAGAGCTCGCGCGCATAGAAAACGAGCTGCGCGCAAAGCTTCTTGAACTGAATAAATAACCGCCGCTTTATACTATCCGGTATCGGCGAAGACCTGCCGGTTTTCGCGGGCTGATCTGCACCGATTCTTCTTATTATTACTGAATGCACAAAATGAGCGGTATTGCACGGCAGGATACCGTTCATTTTGTGCTTGCATTTTTATTCATTATATGTTAAAGTATTCGCATAAAGTTTCGTTTCGGAGGTAATATTATGAATAAAATCAAAAAATGCGTTCTCGCATATTCGGGCGGTCTCGATACATCGATCATCATTCCCTGGCTTCGCGAAAATTACGGCTGCGAGGTCATCGCCGTAGCGGCAAACGTGGGTCAGGGAGACGAGGAGCTCGAAGGGCTTGAAGAAAAGGCGCTGAAGACCGGCGCTTCCAAGCTGTACATTCTGGACCTGACCGAAGAATACGTGGATGACTACATCATCCCCACCATGAAAGCCGGCGCCGTTTATGAGGACTATCTCCTCGGCACCAGCCACGCGCGGCCTTGCATCGCCAAGGGCC
>JAGDDB010000080.1 GCA_017958265.1 Oscillospiraceae bacterium
GGCGTTATGGGCGACGCCGCTACCTACGGCCTCACCCTCGCTCTCAGGGCGGTATCCACGGACGATTTCATGACGGCGGAGTGGACAAGGCTTCCCTATGAGGTGCTGGAGCGGGCAAGCAGCAGGATCACGAACGAAGTCCCGGGAATATCCAGAGTCGTATACGACATTTCATCCAAGCCCCCGGCTACGGTGGAGTGGGAATAAAGGAGCGTGCACCGATGACGAAGTACATCTTTGTGACCGGAGGCGTGGTGTCCGGTCTCGGCAAAGGGATCACGGCGGCGTCTCTCGGAAGACTTCTGAAAGCGCGTGGCCTTAAGGTAGCCGCGCAGAAGCTCGATCCGTATATCAACGTAGATCCCGGCACCATGAGCCCTTACCAGCACGGCGAGGTCTACGTAACGGAAGACGGAGCGGAAACGGACCTGGATCTCGGTCATTACGAGCGCTTTATAGACGAGGATCTGAACAAGTACTCAAATCTGACCACCGGCAAGGTCTATTGGAACGTGCTGAACAAGGAAAGGCGCGGAGAATATCTCGGCTCTACCGTGCAGGTGATACCGCACATCACCAATGAGATAAAGGACTTCGTTTACAGCGTCGGAAAAAAGACCGGCGCGGACGTGGTCATAACCGAGATAGGCGGTACGATAGGCGATATCGAATCCCAGCCTTTCATCGAAGCCGTGCGGCAGATCTCGCTCGAGGTCGGCAGGGACAACAGTCTGTTCATCCATGTTACGCTCGTGCCCTACCTCAAGGGCTCGGAGGAACACAAATCCTAGCCCACGCAGCACTCGGTCAAGGAGCTGCTGGGCATGGGTATCAACCCCAACATCATCGTTCTGCGCTGCGATGAGCCGCTCGAAGATTCGATCTTTCAGAAGATAGCGCTGTTCTGCAACGTCAAGCCGGACTGCGTCATAGAAAACATCACCCTGCCCAATCTATACGAAGCTCCTCTCATGCTGGAAAAATCTCATTTTTCCGAGGTCGTATGCCGCGAGCTCGGGATCGACGCTCCCCCGCCGGACCTGCGCGACTGGACGGAAATGGTCGGCCGCATAAACGGCGAGCGGTCGCGCTGTGTGGAAATAGGTCTGGTGGGCAAATACGTAGGTCTGCACGACGCCTATCTGTCGGTGGCGGAGGCGCTGCGTCATGCGGGTTACGACCTCCATGCTCATGTGAATATCCGCTGGATAAATTCCGAGGATATCGACCGCTCATCCGTCGGCGCCCTGCTCTCCGGCCTGGACGGGATCATAGTGCCCGGCGGCTTCGGAAGCCGCGGCATCGAAGGAATGATCCTCGCCGCGAAAGATGCCAGAGAGAATGACGGGCCTGATTTCGGGATCTGCCTCGGAATGCAGATCGCGGTGATCGAATTCGCGCGGAACGTTGCCGGCATTCCCGACGCGAACTCCGGCGAGTTCGACGAAGGGTGCCGCAGCAAGGTGATCGATTTCATGCCCGGTCAGAGCGAGGACGTAGACAAGGGCGGCACTCTGCGCCTGGGAGCTTATCCCTGCGATATCCGGCACGGCACTGTCATGGAAAGGTGCTACGGCGGCACGCGTATCAGCGAGCGGCACAGGCACCGCTATGAATTCAATAACGACTACCGCGACAGGCTGTCGGACTGCGGCCTTACCCTGAGCGGCATCTCCCCCGACGGCAGACTCGTCGAAACGGTGGAGCTTTCCGACAGGCCGTTTTTCGTTGGCGTCCAATATCATCCGGAATTCAAAAGCAGACCCAACAGGCCTCATCCGCTGTTCCGCGGATTTATAGGCGCCGCGGTCGACAGGGCAAAGGACAGGTCGATATGAGCGTTCACGAAGAATGCGGCGTTTTCGGGGTGATCGCCGATAAGCCGATCGACGCGGCGGGGCTGTGCTGCCGCGGACTCTATGCTCTGCAGCACCGGGGACAGGAAAGCTGCGGCATCGTCGTGAATGACGACGGCGTGTTCGTGTCCCATAAGGACCTCGGCCTTGTCAGCGAGGTGTTTACCGGGGATGTGCTCTCCTCCTTCCCGGCCGGAACAATGGCGGCGGCGCATACGCGCTACGGAACGACGGGCGCTTCAAACCGCTCCAACTGCCAGCCGATAGAAGTAAACCACCAAAAGGGACATATGGCCCTCGCGCACAACGGCAATCTTTCGAATGCCGCCGAGCTCAGATCGGCTCTCGAGCTGAACGGAGCTATCTTTCACACCTCCAGCGATACGGAGACCATCGCCTATATCGTAACAAAAGAGCGGCTTACCGCCCCCTCTATCGAAGAGGCGCTCAGCCGCGCGATGAAGACGCTGGAAGGCGCGTATTCCCTTGTTCTGATGTCGCCTCAGAAGCTTATCTGCGCCAGAGACCCCCACGGGTTTCGGCCGCTTTGCTTCGGCAGGACGGACGACGGCGTATATGTGATCGCCTCGGAAAGCTGCGCTCTCAAAGCCGTCGGCGCCGAATTCATACGCGACGTCGAGCCGGGAGAGATACTTATTTTCGGCAGGGACGGAGTGATCTCCCGCAGGGAGCACTGCGCGGAAAAGCCGAAAAAACTCTGTATATTCGAATATATATATTTTGCCCGCCCCGACTCCGTGATAGACGGACGGTCGGTGCATGCGGCCAGGCTCGAAGCCGGCAGGGTCCTTGCCCGAACCGAGCCGGTGCAGGCCGATTTGGTCATAGGCGTGCCCGATTCCGGGCTGGACGCGGCGCTGGGCTACAGCAGAGCGTCCGGGATACCCTACGGCATCGGTCTTATCAAGAACAAATACGTGGGCAGGACCTTCATCGCTCCGGAAGGAAGGTCCGACAGGGTGAAGATCAAGCTCTCCGCGATAGAAGACGCGGTACGCGGAAAGAGGATAGTCCTTATCGACGATTCCATCGTGCGCGGGACGACCGGAGGGCGTATCGTTTCGCTGCTCAGGGAAGCCGGGGCGAAAGAGATACACATGCGCATATCCGCTCCGCCGTTCCTGTTCCCCTGCTTTTACGGGACCGACGTCGATTCCGACTCCGATCTGATCGCCCGCCACCGTTCTCCCGAAGAGATCGCGGCGATGATGGGGGCCGATTCCCTCGCTTTTCTTCCCGTCGAAAGCCTGTGTGAATTATCGGGATCGCGCGATCTCTGCAGTGCGTGCTTCGACGGACGGTACCCGACGAAAATACCGGCTGACACAAGAAAAAACCGCTTTGAACAGAAGCTGTCCGAATTGACGAAATGAGGCATTTTCACATGACAGGAATTCCCGACAGTAAGATCATATTGGAGGACGGCTCGGAGTATCTCGGCCGCTCCTTCGGCTCAAAACAGGAAAAGATACTCGAGATCGTTTTCAACACTTCGCTCGTGGGATATCAGGAGATCCTTTCCGATCCTTCGTATACTTACCAGGCCGTGGTCATGACCTATCCCATCATCGGCAGCTACGGCATGGCGGAGGACGATTACGAGACGGATATCCCGACCCTGGGCGCGTTCATAGTCCGCGAGTACAATGACGAGCCCTCCAATTTCCGCAGTGTGAACACTCTCGGAGAGGTGATGAGCCGATACGGCATCTGCGGCATCTCCGGCGTGGATACGCGGAAGCTGAACCGTTCGATACGTGATTTCGGCAGCCGCAAAGCCCTTTTGACGGGCGCGGAAACCTCTTTGGAGGAAGGGCTGCGCCGGCTCGCCGGATACTCGCTCCCCAAAGACGCCGTATCGAAAGTGAGCTGCCGCGAGCCCCGGACGTTCGGCCCCGACGGCGGGAGATTTCATGTCGCCGCCGTCGACTGCGGGATGAAAAAAAACATAGTGCGCTCTCTGACGGAGCGGGGCTGCCGTGTGACCGTGGTGCCCTGGAACGCCTCGCCGGACTTTATCCGCTCTCTCCGCCCGGACGGGATATTCATTTCAAACGGTCCGGGCGACCCTGTGGACGTGCCGGAAACCGTTGAGACGGTACGTTCTCTTATCGGGAGTTATCCAATCTTCGGCATA
>JAGDDB010000081.1 GCA_017958265.1 Oscillospiraceae bacterium
GAAGATACCCAATCGTGGTACAAGACCGTTGCCGTGAAGGTGGAGCCGGAGCGGTCGGATCAGGTCAGAAAATACAAAAACGACAATAACCTTCGCAGCGTATATATCGTAGAGGACAGCACGCGCTATTACCCCTACGGCAGCCTCGCGTCGCAGATAATAGGCTTCGTAGGCACGGACAATTACGGCCTTGAGGGCATCGAGGCGGAGTATAACAGTTACCTGCAGGGAGAAAACGGACGCATCGTCCGCGCCACCACCTCCGGGGGCATGGACATGCTGTATACGGGATATGAGGATTATCTCGACGCGAAGGACGGCCGCAGCATCGTCACCACCATCGACACCACCGTGGAGTACTATCTGGAAAAGCATCTGGAACAGGCCATAGAGGATTACGAGATAAAAGACGGCGCTATGGGCGTGGTAATGGACGTGAATACGGGCGCGGTGCTCGGGATGTGCTCGCTGCCGAACTACGATCTCAACGATTTTCTCGCCCTGAACGAAAGCTACCGCGCCAAGCTGGAAAGCGAGGGCCTGAGCGGCGAGGAATACGACGAGCGCTTTGCCGAGCTGCAGCGCATGCAGTGGCGCAACCGCATCCTGACGGATACCTACGAGCCCGGCTCGACCTTCAAGATAATCACTCTCGCGTCCGCTCTTGAAGAGGGAGCCGTTTCCCTCAATGACTCCTTCTACTGCGGCGGCAGCATGGAGGTGCCCGGGCGCACTCTGCCCCTGCACTGCTGGAAGCTGTCGGGGCATAAGGCGCAGACCCTGGCCGAGGCGGCGCAGCATTCCTGCAACGTTGCCTTCACCAATATAGGCATAAAGCTCGGCGCCAAGCGATTTTACGACTATATTCAGGCCTTCGGATTTTTCGAGCGCACCGGACTGAACAACGCGGCCGAGTCCGCCGGCATATGGTGGCCCCGGAAGGTGTTTGAGGACCCGTACAACTATTCGCAGCTTGCGGCGGCGTCCTTCGGGCAGACCTTCAACATAACGCCCATACAGATGGTCACCGCGGTCAGCTGCGTGGCCAACGGCGGATACCTGATGCAGCCGTACATGATAAAGCAGGTGCTTGCCCCGGACGGTACCGTGGAGAAGAATTTCGAGCCGACCGTCGTAAGACAGGTCATAAGCGAAAAGACCTCCGCCGACGTCTGCGCCATACTTGAAAGCGTGGTGAGCGCACCGGACGGCACCGGTAAAAACGCGTTCGTCGCCGGCTATCGCGTGGGCGGAAAAACAGGCACCTCCGAAAAGGTCGGCCAGGCCTCGGACGACTACATGGTTTCCTTTGTGGGCATAGCTCCGGCGGACGATCCGAAGGTGGCCGTGCTGGTGATACTCGACAATCCCAGCAAGGATTCGGGCATATACATAAGCGGCGGCGTTATGGCGGCCCCCGTGGTGGGCAATATCCTCGCGGACGTGCTGCCCTACCTCGGCGTAGAGGCCGAGAGCAGCACCGACGGCAGGGTGAGCAATGTGCTCATGCCCAATGTGAAAGGTCTCTCGGTGGCCGACGCGAGCGCCGAGCTGCAGAGCAGGGGCTTTTCCGTAAAGACGGTGGGCAGCGGAGACTCGGTGACCGATCAGGCTCCCGCCTCGAACATGAAGCTCTCCTACGGCAGCACGGTCGTGCTGTACGCGGGCGAGGATAAGCCGGAGGGCACCGTGGATGTGCCCGATATGGTCGGCAAGACCTACAAGGCCGCCAAGGCGTACTTTGAGGCCTTCGGGATGTTCATACGCACAACGGGCGTAGCACCCTCGGACGCCAACACCATTATCGTACAGCGGCAGAACACGGAGCCCGGGAGCAAGGTGAAGTACGGTACGGTGATAGAAGTGTCGATCATAGACAACGATACCAGCATAATGGAGACCAGAGGTTGATGAAGCTTAAGGATGTTTTGAAGGATATAGATGTCCTGCGCCTCGCCGCAGACCCCGAATGCGAAATAACCGACATATGCTATGACAGCCGCAGGGCGGCGCCCGGGGCGATGTTCGCGGCCGTAAGAGGCTATGAGACCGACGGGCACAAATACATAGCCTCGGCTGTGGAAAAAGGCGCTGCGGCGGTGCTGTGCGAGGAGGAGCCGGAGTGCTCCGTGCCCTACGTTATCGTAAAAAACAGCCGCCTTGCGCTCGCTCTCGCCGCGGCAAACCTTTTCGGCAGACCGGCCGAAAAGCTCAGGGTGATCGGCGTGACCGGGACCAACGGCAAGACCACGGTCACCAACCTGACCAGGAGCATAATAGAGAGCTGCACCGGCCGCCTGTGCGGCCTTATCGGCACCAACCGCAATATAACGGGAAAAAAAGAGTACGACGCGGAGCATACCACGCCCGAATCGAGAGACCTGCAGCAGCTGCTGGGCGAAATGGTGAAAGAGGGCTGCGCATACGCGGTCATGGAGGTGTCCTCCCATTCGCTCATGCTCGACCGCGTCGCGGGCATCGACTTCACCGCGGGCTGCTTTACCAATCTCAGCCAGGATCATCTTGACTTTCACAAAACGATGGAAGCGTATGCGGACGCCAAGGCAAGGCTGATCGATATAAGCGAGACCGCCGTGATAAACGCGGACGATCCGGTTTCGGAGAAGATGACGGCGCATGCAAAAGGGAAAAAACTGCTCTTCGGCATAGACAGTCCCGCCGCAGCGCTCAGGGCGGAACAGATCAGCCTGCTGCCGGACGGGGTGGAGTTCACCGCCGTATACGGAGACGTGCGCGTACCCGCGCGCTTGGGCATACCGGGACGCTTTTCGGTATACAACGCTCTCGCAGCCGTGGGCTGCTGCATCGCGGCGGGCGTCGATCCGGCCGAGGCGATGCGGGCCCTCAGCGGCTGCGGCAGCGTCAAGGGGAGGATGGAGGTAGTTCCCTGCGACAGGGATTTCACCATACTGATAGATTACGCCGTCACGCCCGACGCGCTCGACAACATGATCCGCACCGTCCGCGCGGCGGCAAGGGGACGGGTCGTGGTGCTGTTCGGCTGCGGCGGAGACAGAGACAGGACCAAGCGCCCGAAGATGGGCCGCGTGGTGGCCGAGCTCAGCGATTTCGCGATAGTCACCTCGGATAATCCCCGCACCGAAGATCCCGAGGCCATCATAGCCGACATACTGCCCGGCATTGAGGGAACGGGCACGCCGTATGTGGTCATACCGGACAGGCGCAGCGCCATACGCTGGGCAATAGAACACGCCGAGAAGGACGATACTCTGGTGCTGACCGGCAAGGGCCACGAAACATATCAGATCATAGGCAAGACAAAGCATCACATGGATGAAAGGGAGATCGTCGCCGAGATATTGGGCGGCTGACCGGTGAGCACAAATGACATACGCGGCACCATTCATGATATCCTTCGCCGTTACGGCGCTGTCGGGGCTGATCCTCATACCGCTGCTGCGCCGTCTTAAAGCGGGGCAGAGCATAAAGCGCAACGGACCGGTCTGGCACATGTCCAAGGAGGGCACCCCCACAATGGGCGGGCTGATGTTCATAGCCGGGATGCTCGCGGCGGTGCTCGCCGCCGTTTTCACCTCGCTGCGCGGAGACGCGGTCGCCCCGGCGATGCTGTGCTTTGCCCTCGTGCAGGGCCTGATCGGCTTCGCGGACGACCTGCAGAAGGTCCGCCGCCACGGC
>JAGDDB010000082.1 GCA_017958265.1 Oscillospiraceae bacterium
AGAACTGCGCCCTTGTAACCGACGCCGGTATGCCCGCGATAAGCGACCCGGGGGAAGAGCTTGTCAGGCTCTGCGCGCAAATGGATATTGAAGTTACGGCAGTTCCCGGGCCGTGCGCCGCGGTCACCGCTCTGGCTCTTTCCGGACTGCCGTCGGGACGTTTTACTTTTGAAGGTTTTTTGTCCGTTACAAAAAAAAGCCGGACCGATCATCTCCGATCGCTGAAAGACGAACAGCGCACAATGATTTTTTATGAAGCGCCTCACAAGCTGAAAAACACGATAGCGGATATGATGTCCGTATTCGGGGAGGAAAGGCGAATAGTTCTGTGCCGGGAACTTACAAAGATACACGAAGAAATAATACGCACTACGCTGAAGGGTGCGGCCGAGTACTGCGATAACGTCATTTTAAGAGGGGAGTTCGTGCTCGTAGTCGAAGGCGCAGCGAAAACAGACGATAAAACCGTTTCGCTCGACGATGCGCTGGATAACGTAGCTGCCCTGCGTTCGGCCGGCCTTTCGCTGAAGGATGCGGTAAAGCGGGTCAGCGAGGAAAGCGGAGTCTCAAAAAATCTGCTGTACCAGCATGCGCTGGACAATGATTAAGATATCCCTTCCGGGAAAACCGGAAGGGAATTTTATTGTTTCGCATGAAAAAAATAACATCTATAAAAAACAGTCGGGCGGGGACCACTTCAAAAGGTGTCTCGAGAAAAGTCGGAAAGGAAAACAGAACAATGGCAAACCTGACTTCCAAAGAACTTTCGGCCCTTGAGGATCAGATCAAATCCGAGCAGGTGCTTGTTAAGAAATACAGGGCGATGGCCTGCCTTTGCAGCGATATGACTACAAAGACAAACTTTGATTCCTATGCTGACAAGCATCAGCAGCACTGCGATACGCTTATGGGATTTCTTCAGTAAAGGGGACAAAGATCATGGCTGACTTTAATAAATGTACGTCTATTCTTGACGAAAAGGTAATGCTCAACGATTTCCTCATTAGCCAGAAGCTTATAACTTCCAGCTACAACACTTACGCAGGCGAATGCGTGAATGCCCAGCTCAGGAACACCTTCCTGAATATTCTTGACGACGAACACAAGATACAGGCCGACATTTTCGGCAACATGCAGGCGAAAGGCTTTTATCAGACAGAGCCCGCCGAGCAGCAGAAGGTATGGCAGGCCAAGCAGAAGCTTTCACAATCGTGAATTAGAAAGCCTGTCTCAGAGAGCAGAGGCATGATCATTTTCTGCCGTCCGAGCAAACACACATGATGCGGAAAACGGCAATACGGGTCCCCGGAGTTCCGACAGGAGTTCCGGGGACCCGTTATCGTACGTTTCATCGCTTCACATTGCCGCCCTTGTATTTCAATCTTGTGGCTTCACCGCCGCGTATGTGCCGTTCCGATTTATTCTGCTCCAGTATGCTTTTTACCTGGCGGTAAAGATTCAGGTTGTAATGCTCGAGACGTTCCGTAAGGTCCTTATGTACGGTGCTTTTACTTATTCCGAACTTTTTTGCCGCGGCCCTGACAGTAGCTCTGTTTTCAATAATGTAATCTGCAAGGTCGCAGGCTCGTTCTTCCAGATTGGTACGTATTTTTACCACTCCCCGCATATGACCTGTGTGATTATATGCTCATATGCGGGAAGCTATGCGCGGAAAAAAACGAGCGGGAGGCGCGCCTGCAGGCCACGCCTCCCAAAGTAAAATACAAAAGTACTGTTTTTATTTTTTCGCGAGTGTTTTGGACAGTTTGGCAAAGCGGGGCAGACCCAACTGTTGGACGCGTCCGTTTTCACCCTGAATAAGAGGAAGAATATAGTCGATAAGCTCCTGCGTTACTCCGGAGCCGTCCGGGAGTATCCATTCTTCGGGTACTTTCTTTTCAACATTGGCAGCCTCGCTCAGCGGAACAAGAGACGTCAGGCATGCATATTCGAGGTTTTTCTGTACGCGCCTGAAAGCGACCATTTTCCCGCTCTCTCCGTTTAACGCGGCCTCTACGGCGGCTCTGCCCGCCATTATCGCTTCGTCGATATCGGTACGTGAAGCAAGATGAGCCCCGCAGCGCTGCAGGAGACTCAGCTCGATGCCGCGGGTTTTTGCGCCCGTTCGCTCTTTGACCTTGGATGCCAGGAAAGCCGCAAGTCCGCCGAGCTGAGTATGTCCGAAAGCGTCTTTCCCGCCGTTTCCGGACGCGTACTCGGATATAAACGTCCCGCTGCTGTCGTGTATCCCTTCGGATACCGCAATGAAAGCGCTGTCTTTGTCGTTCACAAGCCCGCTTACGCGGTCAAGAAATGCGTCAAGATCAAAATCCTTTTCGGGAAGATATATAAGATCCGGACCGGAGCCGAAATGAGACGCCAAAGCCGCCGCAGCGGTAAGCCAGCCTGCGTGACGGCCCATGATCTCAACGATAGTGACCTGTCCGTAATCATATACGGATGCGTCAAGAGCGATCTCCATACACGAAGTGGCAATATATCTTGCCGCGCTTCCGAAGCCCGGGCAGTGATCGGTGCCGCCGAGATCATTGTCGATGGTCTTCGGAATGCCTATTACGCGGCATTCCCAGCCCGAGCGGGACATGAAACGGCTGACTTTTTCGCAGGTATCCATACTGTCGTTCCCGCCGTTATAAAAGAAATAGCGGATATCATATTTTTTGAATAATTCAAGCAGCCGTCTGTGGTCTGTATCGTCCTTGTCCGGATCGGCAAGCTTGTACCGGCAGGAACCGAGGGCAGAAGAGGGCGTATTCGGCAAAAGCTCAAGTTCGCCGGGATCCTCGGCGGAAATATCGTACAAACCGCCGTCAAGCATTCCCTTTATGCCGTGCGCCGCTCCGTAAACGGCCGTAATGCGGGGATCGGCAAGCGCTGCCTTTGCCGCGCCGTAAAAGCTCGCGTTAATTACGGAGGTTGGCCCCCCCGATTGTCCGAAAACACATGCGCCTTTAAGAATATCCATAAATAACCTCCGTATAAGAGTTTATACCAGCAATTATTATACCATAGTGTATGCCAAAATAAAGCTTTTATTTTACTGCGTTCAGAGTTATAATATCACCATCGGAAACAAGGCCGACATTTTCACCACAATTAAGAGGGGAGCAGATTAAATGCCCATCGTTACATCAACGGAAATGTTCAAAAAAGCTTACGCCGGAGGCTATGCCATAGGCGCTTTCAACGTCAATAATATGGAGATCATACAGGGGATCACGGAAGCGGCAAAGGAAGTAAACGCTCCGCTTATACTGCAAGTTTCGGCAGGCGCCAGAAAATACGCGAAGCATGTATATCTGATGAAGCTTATCGAAGCGGCCGTCGAGGATACCGGTCTTCCGATTTGCGTTCATCTTGACCACGGAGCGGATTTTGAAATATGCCGCTCCTGCATAGACGGCGGTTTTTCATCCGTCATGATAGACGGCTCGAGCCACAGCTTCAAAGACAATATCGCTCTTACGAAAAAGGTGGTCGAATATGCGCACGATCACGGCGTTGTCGTTGAAGGTGAGCTTGGCCGCCTCGAGGGCGTCGAGGACGACGTCAAGGTCTCGGCCGAAGACTCCAGCTATACCGATCCCGCTCAGGTGGAGGAATTTGTTCGCAGTACCGGCGTAGATTCCCTCGCCATCGCCATAGGCACCAGCCACGGAGCCTATAAATTCAAGCCCGGCCAGAAGCCTCAGCTTAGATTTGACATACTGGAAGAAGTAGAGCGCAGGCTGCCCGGCTTCCCCATAGTGCTGCACGGTTCATCATCCGTCCTGCCGGAGTATGTGGAAACGGTAAACAAATTCGGAGGCAGTATGCCCGACGCGGTGGGCATACCGGAGGATATGCTCAGGCAGGCCGCAAAGATGGCCGTATGCAAGATCAATATCGATTCCGATCTCCGCCTCGGTTTTACCGCCGCAGTGCGGCAGCATCTGTCGGAAAATCCCTCTCACTTCGATCCGCGTCAGTATTTGACTCCCGCTCGCGACAATATCCGGGAGATAGTAAAACGGAAAATAGTCAAGGTCCTCGGCTGTGACGGCAAGGCCTGATCCTTTTGTACGGATTATAAAAATACAGAGCGCTGCGGTTGCCGATGAACCGCAGCGCTCTTTTTTTTAGTTGTTTTAATCGTCACCCGGGAATTCAAGCTGGTCGACAAACACATCCTGGAACAGCGGATCCGCTGCAAGCTCAAGATAATCGCACGATACGCCTATCCGTTTTGCGCGCTCATACTCCGGGTCGCTGAGCAGGCACAGCTTTGCTCCCTGACCGGCAGCATTGCCTATGGCAATGACTCTGTCGACGAGCTGCGGCGGGATAAGGCCGATCTGACATGCGCTCTTGGGGGACATGTAACTGCCGAAGGCTCCGGCTATCATTACTTTTTTTATATCGTCGTCCCTGACGCCGAGACGGCTGCACATCAGCTGTATTCCGGCGGCCATTGCTCCCTTTGCCAACTGTACTTCCCGGATGTCCTTCTGCGTAAAAACGATTTTTGTCCCGTTGCCGGATCCTTGTTCATCCGCGATGAGGAAGCAGCGCATGCCGTCCTGTTCTATGATATGATCTTTCAGAGAAATACCCTCGGGCGAGTCGATCTCATCGTCCGTGCGAAGTCTGCCGACCGTTTCGACAAGTCCGGTGCGCACGAGCTCGGCCATAAGGTCGATAAGGCCGGAGCCGCATATGCCTATCGGTTTTCCGCCGCCTATTACGCTGTAAGACAGCCTGCCGCCTTCAAGGCTGACATGATCCACCGCTCCTTCCGCGCCTCGCATCCCGCAGGTTATCAGCGCGCCTTCAAACGCGGGCCCTGCCGCGGTAGAGCAGGTGATAAGTCTCTCCTTTGTCCCGAGCACCATTTCTCCGTTGGTGCCTATGTCGATGAGGAGCGTAAGCTCTTCCGCTTCGTCTATGGCCGAGGAAAGAGCGGCGCCTACCGTATCCGCTCCGACGAAACCGGCTATATTGGGAAGCATATGCAGCTTAGCGGAGGGATTTACGTCGAGTCCGCATTCCGAGGCGGGAATATCGACGGCGTCCGCGATCTGCGGCGTGTAAGGAGCATAGGCAAGGGAAGAGGGAAGTATACCCATAAACAGATGATGCATGCAGGTATTTCCGACTACGGTAATAAGATAGACGCTTTCCGTGTCTCTTCCGCATTCCGAGGCGCACTTTTCGCAAAGAGCTCTTAAGGCGGCGCGGATATCTCCGGTAGGGCCTTCGAGACCGTTTTCTATGCTGTATTTCATGCGCATGATAACGTCTCCGCCGTATTTGACCTGGGGATTGAGCATGCTCGTCTGTACGAGCTGAGCGCCCGTGCGAAGATCGGCAAAATATGCGGCTATCGTGGTCGTTCCTATATCGTAGGCTATACCGCTCACCGGAGCTCCCGGTTGCAGGACGTCAAGTATTTCGTTTCCGCATACGACGACGTCAACATTGTAGCCGTTTTTCTCCAGGACGTTATAAAGATCCGAGCATACTTTTAAATTCGGCTTGATCGCGGCAGGGTCGATACCGAGCGCCTCGGACGTCCCGTCGACAAGCCTGCGCCAGCAGGCGCGAAGATCAGACGTATCGGCTTTTGCAAGGCGAACATTTACTACCTTTACGGCGGGGCCCTCGGCAATATCCCTGGTTATGCCGCCCATAAGGATCCTGTGACCTTCATTTTCGCCCGATACATCTACCGTCATCCCGTCGCTGATCTCGCTTTGACAGGCAAGAACACTGCTCGCGCCGTTCACGTCGATCACGGTGACCTTGCATTTGCGGCATTTGCCGTTGCCGCCGCAGGGAGCGTCTATCTGCACTCCGGCCTTGAGCGCCGCCTGCATTATGGTGCTTCCGGCCTCAACGTCAACGGTAATATTCGACGGCTTGAATGTAACTTTCATAAACTTTGACCTCTTTCGGAGATGCTCACGGGCTTTTATTGCAGCAGATAACAGCCTACATATGTAAGCGTTCCGCGGCCGTGATTGTATGTAATGTCGTTTGCCTTGCAAACATCGCTTATGACCATGCCGTATCCCTCCATGGGAGAGCTTTTCAGATCCGGAAATCTGCAGGGCTTATCCGGATAAGTACATTCCGGACACATCATGCACGCTCCCGCTCCGAGAGGCAGTACGGACAGCTCGGGATGTTCTTTGCGGAGATATTTCAGGAAATTGACAAAAGTTTCGCCGTGTTTCTTGGCGGTAGACTCCATGGTTTCAAAATCAAAATCATCTTCAAGTATACCTGTGGTCTGTACGATTATGCCGCCCTTGCATGCGTCGATCCGCTTCTGACATTCTTCGACGGTGCCGCAGGCAGGGGGACAGCTCCAGTTCGTGTTGTACGCATGGCATTTATTGACCGCGCACATTTCACGCACTTCATCGCGCAGTTTGATGGTTTTGATATCTACCTGCTCGGCAAGCGTAAAGCCGAATTCCAGGGCCTTGCTCTTCAGCTCTTCAATATTCATGCTGTTATGCTCCTTCGCAATGTTTTTCTGAGATTATACATCACATTTTGATTTTTGCCAACAGATATGCTACAATAAGCATAAAAATAAACGGCGGAATTTTCGCCTGATATGTCTTCCGGCAGCAAAGGAATAATCCGAATATGCTCCCGGCTCCCGCATAGATTTAAGCAGCAGGGAGGGCATAACGATGAAAATAAAAGCCGGTCTTATTTCGCTGCTTGCGGCGCTTTCTTTTTTATCGGGACAGTGCTGCATAATTGACGCGGGACACGGAGGAGAAGACGGAGGAGCGGTCGCTCCCGACGGAACGCTCGAAAGCGAATTGAATTTATCGATAAGCCTGAAGCTCGACGCTCTTATGGGGCTTTTCGGCGCCGATACGGTTTTGACTCGCAGCAGCGAAGTCATCGATTACCCGGCAGGCGCGCAGACTGTCAGGGAGCGCAAAAATGCCGATCAGGTACGCCGGGTCGAACTGATCGCATCGCGGGAAAACGCCGTGCTGATCAGTATTCATCAAAACAATTTCGGCGATTCCCGGCCTTCCGGCGCTCAGGTGCTTTACAATAAGCACAGCGGAAGTGCGGAGCTTGCCGCGCGCGCCCATCATTTTCTCGGAATGATCGACGGGCAAAAAATGCGATCTTCCGCGGAAATATCGGAGGATATCTTCCTTATGAGAAGCGCCGAGTGTCCCGCAATACTTGTCGAATGCGGTTTTTTATCAAACGGCGAGGATCTTTCAAAGCTTGAAAGCGATGAATACCGCACAAAGCTTGCGCTTGCGCTTTGCGCGGCATATATAAACTATATAAGCTGCCCGGAGGATACAAATGGCTAAAAGCAGGACCGTTTTTTTCTGCTCGGAATGCGGAAACGAAACATTGAAATGGCAGGGCAAATGCCCGCATTGCGGAGCATGGAACACCATTGTTGAGCATAAGGAGGCCGCCGCTCCGGCGCGGCGCACTTCGGGCGCCGTATCCGGCGGTTTTGCTCCGGTGCTTATAAGCGATATCGATTTTCGGGAAGAAACGCGCTTTTCCACCGGTATGGACGAGCTGGACAGAGTTCTCGGCGGGGGAGCCGTGAATGGGTCGCTGGTCCTCATAGGCGGCGCTCCGGGCGTGGGAAAATCCACGCTGCTGCTTCAGCTGTGCGCTTTTCTCTCCGCAGAGCGCAAAATACTGTACGTAAGCGGCGAAGAGTCGGCAAGACAGATCAAAATGCGCGCCGAGCGCCTCGGCAGCATACACGGCGAGCTTTATATCACCATTGAAACAAGGATCGCGGAGATACTTAACTCGGTAAAGGACCTTGCTCCGGATATCGTCGTAATAGATTCCGTACAGACTGTTTATAACGAGGCTCTCGATACCGCTCCGGGAAGCGTTGTTCACGTCAAAGACTGCACGATGGCGCTGATGCGTCTTGCCAAGGAAAACGGTATAACCGTTTTTGTGGTGGGTCATGTCAATAAGGAAGGCTCGATCGCCGGGCCGAAGGTCCTTGAACATATGGTAGACTGCGTGCTTTATTTTGAAGGCGAACAGGGCGCAAATTACCGTATACTCCGCGCCGCAAAAAACCGCTTCGGTTCCACGAACGAAATAGGAGTGTTCGAGATGCTCGGAGACGGCCTGCGGGAGGTCCCTAATCCCTCCGAAACGCTTCTTGCGGGCCGCCCGGAAAACGCTCCCGGCACCTGTGTGACCTGCGTGATAGAGGGATCGAGACCGATTTTGGCGGAAATTCAGGCGCTTGTTGCAAACACATCATTTAATGTTCCGAGGAGAACATCGAATGGCCTTGATTACAACAGATGCATGCTCCTTCTGGCTGTGCTTGAAAAAAGGGGAGGGCTGAGGCTGTCAAACTGCGACGCGTATATCAACGTAATAGGCGGCCTGCAGCTCGACGAACCTTTCGCGGATCTTGCCGCCGTACTTGCAATCGCTTCAAGCTTTACGGACAGGCCTGTGGATCATGCGACAGCCGCGGTCGGCGAAGTCGGACTGACCGGTGAGATACGCGCAGTTAATTCGCTTGAACAAAGGCTCAAAGAAATACGCCGCCTCGGTTTTGAATCATGTATAATACCCGCAAGAAACAAAGGGAAATATAAAATTCCCGACGGTCTTAAAATATATGAGGTAAAGAATATATCGGAAGCGCTGAGCATTTCGATAGGCGCGAAAAGAGCATGAATTTTATAGCGTCTCCGAATTTGCCCGAAGCCGCGGTATGTGAGGTCATGATCGGGCAAAGATATTTCCGGAAACTGAACGAAGGTTTGACCGGTCTCGGGATCAATATTATTCAAGTACCTGATAATGATAATATCGATCCTCGCATAGCGGGACACGCGGATATGTCTGCGGTCCATTTGGGAGAAGAAAGGATACTTATAAGTTCCGCGATCACTCGGATGAAGCCCGAGCTTGAAAAAGCGGGCTATAAAATATCGGTTTCCGGACTTAAGCAAAAATCAAATTATCCGGCAGATATAGGCCTGAACGGGTGCATCGTCGGAAACGCAGTGATCTGCATGGAAAAAGCCTCGGATAATACCATGCTGGACGGAAGAAAAATTATTAATGTGAAACAGGGATACGCCAAATGCTCCGTATGTGTTATCGATGAAAAACATATAATAAGCGATGATCCCGGAATTTATTCCGCGTGCGAAAAAAACGGAATAGAATGTCTGTATGTCCGCAAAGGCGGAATATTGCTGGACGGATTTGATCACGGCTTTATCGGCGGAAGCTGTTTTAAAGCAAATAAAAACATTGTTGCGTTTACCGGATCGCTGAAAAAACACCCGGACGAATACATTATAATGAAATATCTGGAGAAATTAGGGATAGAGACAGTTTTTCTTACTAATGAGCCTTGTTTTGACGTAGGATCCATAATCCCGCTGAAAACGGCCTAACACTGAACAAAATTTTTATTTTGTTCAGTGTTTTCCAAATCAGACAAGCGCGCCATACAACGCGCTTGTCTCTTTCTTCCCCGCCGTTATCACAATCGGTCTGTCAGCGGCGGGTTTATTTATATGGCGGAATACACTATGTTGCGTATCCTCGGATGGATATATTCTTCACGGTTCGGCATAAGCTGATGGAAATAAACGATGCTCAGCTTTTCCTTCGGGTCCATAAGCACCCATGTGCCGAAGCCGCCGGTCCAGCCGAATTCCCCGATCGATGTATTGCTTCCCGCGGCAGGCTCCATTCTTGTTCGTACGCCGAGGCCGTAGCCGTATCCGGCAAGATATGCGTTTCTGAAATCCTTCAGGGCATTTTCCGAAAGTCTGTTCATGGCCATGAGACGGATGGTGCGGTCGTTCAGCAGGCGTACTCCTTCCCTCTCCCCGTTGGTCATGCATACGGCAAACCTGGAATAATCCTCAAGCGTTCCCCAGAGTCCGCCGCAGGCGGATTCGAAGCTCGGGAAATCAAGGAACGACGGCAGCTTGCCGACAACGCGCTTTCCGTTATTCAGCGAATACATGACCGAGCAGCGGTCTTTTTTATCGTCAGGTACCTCAAAATGCATGTCCTTTATGCCGAGCGGATCGAAAATGTTCCGTTTAAGGTACTCTCCGAAGCTGAGCCCCGTAAGGATCTCTATAAGCGCGGCGAGGATATCATGACTTTGACCGTAGAAAAAATGCTCTCCGGGATCAAACGCTCCGGGCGTTCTTCCGCATACCTTGGCAAACTCACGGAGAGTATAGCGCCCCTCAGCTTTCAGCTTGTCGCATTCCTTCGAAAGCGCCTCGCTGTTGGGATTGTTCCAGTGCCAGTCTACGGTAATGCCGCTCGTCATGTCGAACAGATCACCGACGGTCACAGATCTTGAAGCCGGCCTTACCGCGGTTTCACCTCTCACCGTTGATACGAAAACCTTGTGATCGGCAAATTCCGGGATATACTCTTCCACGGGATCCGTCAGAAGAAACATGCCCTTTTCATACAGCTGCATCGCGGCCGTAACGGCGATGCACTTCGTCATGGACGCCATTTGACATATGGTATCCGCTTTAAAAGGCCGTTTTTCGCTCTCGTTTGCCCAGCCGAGAACATTCTCGTAAATACAGTCTGTCCCGACGTATACGCGCAAGCCGGCCCCCGCGGGTCCGCCTTCTCCGACAAAGCTTTCAAGCAAGCCGTCAAGATTTTTCAAATTGCCCATTTTCAGCCTCCTGCATATTTATATTTCAATTCATCTTTCACCCGTGCTGCCGAAGCCTCCCCTGTCTTCATCATCGAGGCTTTCGACTTCCGTAAAGACAAGCTGCGGCATTCGCTGTATTATTCTGAACTGACATATACGGTCGTTTTCTTTTATTTCCGTATCACGTACCGCATAGGCCGGCATTTTCCATATATCATTCGTTCCGGAATAGCTGTTGTCGATTATCCCCATTCCGTTTGTCTGGATTATCCCCCATTTTGCAAAGGTCGAGCTTCTTGCGGCGACATGAGCCTCGTATCCTTCGGGCAGCTTCATTGATATTCCCAGGGAAATATAAGCAAAATCGCCTTTTTTCATTTTGACCGTTTCCGCCGCTCGCAGATCGATCCAATCGCCTGTTTTTATTTGTTTTATTTTATCGATTCTGTTATTATGATATTTGATTTTTATTTCCATGGTTTTTTCCCTTCGCATTTTCCGTTATTTTTTGTTTTCGGGGGCCGATAATGGAGCTATACGATATCGCGACCATAAACGAACTGCTTTCACGTTACGGTCTTAAATTTTCAAAATCGCTGGGTCAAAATTTCCTGACCGCCGCATGGGTACCGGAGCGCATAGCCGAGGCTTCCGAAGCCGATAAAAGCTGCGGCGTTCTTGAAATAGGTCCCGGCATAGGCGTTCTTACCCGCTGCCTGAGTACGGCGGCCGGGAAAGTAGTTGCGGTCGAGCTTGACAAAGGTCTCATTCCCGTACTTGATGAAACCTTAAGCGGATACGACAACGTCAAAATAATAAACGACAATATTCTGAAGACGGATATAGCCGGACTCGTTGAAGAAAATTTCGGCGGACTTACGCCCGTGGTATGCGCTAATCTGCCCTATAATATCACCTCGCCCGTGCTTACGGCGCTGATCGACAGCGGATGTTTTGGGCGAATAACGGTAATGATACAGCGTGAAGTGGCAAAGAGGATATGTTCTTCACCGGGATCGGCAGACTACGGCGCTTTTACGGTATATGCAAATTACCATACCCGGCCCGCGATACTGTTCGACGTGCCTCCCGACTGTTTCGTGCCGCGGCCGAAGGTCTATTCTTCCGTTATTCGTCTTGATAAGCTCGGCAGAGAATATGTTCCCAAAAACGAAAAGCTGTTTTTCAGAATAGTACGCGCATCCTTTGAACAGCGCAGAAAAACCCTCGTAAACGGCCTGATGCCGCTTTTCGGAAACAAACAGCTTATAACCGACACGATCATAAAATGCGGGTTTGACGAAAAAGTGCGCGGAGAAACGCTCGGCGTCAACGAATTTATCATGCTTGCCGACGCTTTTGAAGCCTCATCGGACGTCGGCTGAGCTTTTATACTCGTAATCGCATATCACCGCATAAAGAGTGACGCCGCGACGCATAAATTATAGCATACCGGGAAATCCCTTTTCAACTTCACCTGCGCTTTGAGCGTCAAAAAACTGTTGATATAATTTCAGCTGATGTTATAATAATATTTCGGAGAAAATAAATTAAGGGGGTCCATATAATTATGGAAATCGAAAAATATATCGAATCTCTCGGTATAGTCGCTCCGAAGGCAGTTTACCGCAATCTTGAACCCGCCGTGCTTGTCGAAAAAGCTCTCCGGCGCGGAGAAGGCAGCCTGAGCAGTACCGGCGCGCTTGTCGTTGAAACAGGCAAATACACCGGACGCTCCCCTGACGACCGTTTTGTGGTAGACGCTCCCTCCGTACACGATAAAATTGACTGGGGCAAGATCAACGTTCCCATTTCACCCGAAAAATTTGACCGTATTTACGGCAAAATGACCGCTTACCTTCAGGATCGCGAGATCTTCGTGTTTGACGGTTTTGCCGGAGCGGACGAAAAATATCATCTGCCCGTTCGCATCGTCAACGAGCTGGCCAGCCAGAATCTTTTTATTCATCAGCTTCTCGTTCGCCCGAGCGCGAGCGAGCTTGCCGCGTTCGAGCCGGGCTTTACCTTTATCGCGGCGCCCGGTTTCAAATGCGTACCCGAGCTTGACGGCGTCAATTCGGAAGCGGCGATCATAGTCAATCTTGAAAAAAAGATCGTCATCATTGCCGGCAGCCGTTACGCCGGCGAGATCAAAAAGAGCGTTTTTTCCGTCATGAATTTCATTCTCCCGCAGCGCGGCGTATTCTCCATGCATTGCTCGGCGAATATAGGCAAAGACGGCGATACGGCTGTCTTCTTCGGCCTCTCCGGCACCGGTAAGACCACTCTTTCAGCCGATCCCGAGCGCCGTCTTATAGGCGACGACGAGCACGGCTGGAGCGATGACGGCGTATTCAACATCGAGGGCGG
>JAGDDB010000083.1 GCA_017958265.1 Oscillospiraceae bacterium
ATGGTCTTGCGCTGGCTCTCCTGCTGTATGGCGTAGGCGGCGTCCGCCTCGGCCTTCTTGGTATCGGCGCGCACCTGCATCTCTGCCTGCTGGATGGCAAGCTCCGCATCCTGTTCGGCGATCTTTTTCTCGGCCTCCACCTTCACGGCGTTGGCCTCCTGCTGCGCGTTGGACGAGGCTATGGCGATATCCCTCTGGGCGTTTGCCTTGGCTATCTGGGCGTTTTTGCGTATCTGCTCTACGTTGTCTATACCCATGTTTTCAATGGTGCCCGCGCTGTCCTTGAAATTCTGGATATTGAAGTTTACCACTTCTATGCCCAGCTTCTGCATATCCGGCACCACGTTCTCCGTGATCTTTTTTGCCACGCCCTGGCGGTCCTGCACCATTTCCTTGAGACCAACCGAGCCCACTATTTCGCGCATGTTGCCCTCAAGCACCTGGGTGACGAGGGAGATAAGCTCGCTTTGACGTATCCCGAGCAGCGACTCCGCCGCGCGCTTCAGCAGCGCGGGATCCGAGGATATCTTCACGTTCGCCACACCGTCCACGGATACGTTTATGAATTCATTGGTCGGCACCGCCTCGGAGGTTTTCACGTCCACCTGCATGACACGCAGCGACAGCTTGTCCACCCTCTCGAAAAACGGTACGCGCCAGCCGGCCCTGCCTATGAGTATGCGCTTTTTCCCGAGGCCGGAGATTATGTACGCGGTATCCGGGGGCGCCTTGAGATATCCTATCACCAGCAGTACCGCGAGCACTGCCGCAGCCGCGAAAACGGGTATGTACTTCTCCATTGTCTTTTCCTCCCTGTTAAGTTAAATGTTTTCGCAGCGAGCCGTCTTCTTTTCACCTCCTCCGTCTCGTTTTCAGGCACTGTCCGGCACATAAAAAACGAGACTCCCGCAACAGCTGCGCTGCTGCAAAAGTCTCGTAGATCCTCTTATGATCCGCAGAGCCGGGCCCGCGGGCCGTCCTGACGGCGTCTGCGGCATTCCTTTTCGGAACGCCACTACTCCCTTTTGTTTGGGCGATATTACCACGGCGCCTCCTCCCTGTCAAGAAAAATCGTAAACCACGGTGACCGATTTAACAGTTTGTTCATAAAATGTTATCGGGAGGTTATCATATGAAAACTCTTCGCATCGGTTCCTCGGGCCCCCAGGTCGAACTGGTTCAGCTTGCCCTCGGGCGGCTCGGCTTTTACTCCTCCGATCCGGACGGAATATTCGGCAGCCGCACCGAACGCGCCCTCATTGCCTTTCAGCGAAGCTTTTCGCTCATAGCGGACGGCATTGCCGGCAGCAGGACCTGGAACGCTCTCATGCCCTATCTGCTGGGCTATTCCACGGTCACGGTCAAAAAAGGCGATACTCTTTACAGGCTTGCCTCGAGCCGCTACACGAACGTCCGGGCAATAGAGACCGCAAACCCGGGCATCGATCCCTTCAACCTCATTCCCGGCAGCCGCATCACCGTACCCTACGGCTTCCCCGCCGTGCCGACGAATGTATCTTACTCTTCCGCGACGACGGATATCGTGATACGCGCTCTGCGCGCCCGCTACCCGTTTCTTTCCGCAGGCAGCGCGGGCAGGAGCGTACTCGGCCGTCCCCTTGCCTGGCTTGCCATAGGAGAGGGCGGCAGCGAGGTTTTCTTCAACGCCGCTCATCACGCAAACGAATGGATAACCACGCCGCTGCTGCTGAAATTCATCGAAGACTATGCCGAGGCCTATTCATCCAGCTCGGCCCTCAACGGCGTCGACGCGGGGCGGCTTTACGCGGTCTCACGCCTTTTCGTCATGCCTCAGGTAAACCCCGACGGCGTCGATCTGGTCACGGGCGAAATAGGCACGGACAGCGAATACTATTACAGCGCCCTGGCAATGAACTATCCCCCCGTAGCCTTTCCCTCGGGCTGGAAGGCCAATATTTCCGGCGTGGATCTCAATCTCCAGTATCCCGCGGGCTGGGAAAACGCCAGAAGGATCAAATTCGCGCAGGGCTACACCTCGCCCGGCCCGCGCGACTACGTCGGCAGTCGGCCTTTGAGCCAGCCCGAGAGCCGGGCAGTATATGATTTTTCCCTTGCTCACGATTTTGTTCTGAGCCTGTCCTATCATACCCAGGGCAAGGTCATATATTGGAAGTATGACGACTATGATCCCGCGGGCGCTTATCAGATCGCGCAGGAGCTGAGCCGCCTCAGCGGCTACGCGGCGGAGCTCACGCCCCCGGAATCCGCCTGGGCGGGATACAAGGACTGGTTCATACAGCAGTATGACCGTCCCGGTTTCACGATAGAGGCCGGAAGCGGCGTCTCTCCCCTGCCCCTGTCTCAGTTCGCAGAGATATATGCCG
>JAGDDB010000084.1 GCA_017958265.1 Oscillospiraceae bacterium
AGCAGACGCTGCTGTAGACGCTGTGCATGGCGCTGCGGAGCACGGCGGTGGGACCGTTCTTGTCGGCGCCCCTCATCGGGCTGAGCGAGCCGTCGTTCAAAGGCTCCAGCGCGGGCCGTCCGTCGGGCAGAGCTCCGGCGCCCAAACCGCCGAAGTAGTGCCACGCGAGACCCTCGCGGGAAATGATCATATTGCGGAACGGGGCGTTGTCGTAGGAATATATGATCTCGGAGCTGCGGTCGGAAACGCGCCTGACCATCTCGTCGGCCTCATCGATATCGTTGCCGTACTTGGGCTGGCGCAGGCAGAGCTGACGTATCTCTTCTCCCCTCTCGCCGGCAAAGTTGCTGTCCAGCGCGTCCATCAGTTCGTCCATGGTCAGCACCTTGTCGTCATATACAAGATGCTTTATGGCCGTAAAGGAGTCCGACACATCGATTATGGCGCGGTCGGAAACGCCGAACATCGAATAGTCCGGGTGCGCCTTGCATAGATCCTGCCCCAGGTCCATGCTGGCCTCTATTCCGAGTATCGACAGCAGCGGCGTGCGGATATATTCATGGCACATGTCGCGGGCGACCGCTCCGAGCCAGAGCGCCCTGTGTATCAGCGCCTTTTCCTGGCGGAAGAAAGCCTCGTAAAGCTCGTCAAAGGTTTTGAAGCCGCGCGGGTCTCCGGTTTCAAGGCCGGTCCTGACGCCGTTGATATCCAGGCCGTTATGAAGGGTAAGGTGCAGCACCGCGGCCAGGTTGTAGGCGGCTACGCCTTCCGCGCCGTAATGCTCGGCGCGGTTGGGCAGGCAGGGATAAACGCAGCCGAGCCCGCGCCATTCCACCGCTTCCTCAAAGGGAATGCCCCAGTCCCGATACTTGCGTATCATGACCTCGTCGTTCTGAAACAGGGGGATGCCGCCGCGGGTCTCGAGGTTAGTGCGTATGGCCTTGTTCATCATCCAGTCGGGGGTCTGGCCGTTCCAGCGCAGGCCGACGGTGGGGCTGGAAAGCTTCAGCTTGGCGACCACGTGAAGGATGAGATAGCTCAGCTCATTGGACATATCGGTATGATCCTGACCGAGTCCGCCGACCATGACGTTGTTGATGCCGTAGTTTATCTGATGGGTCTCCTTGTTCATATCGTCGGATACGAAGGTCTGAGTGCCCCAGCGGCCTATCATATCGGCCAGGTCCGAGGCGATCTGCTCCAGCGGCACGCCGTCGGCGAGATCTTTTTTGAAATATCCGTAAAGATACTGGTCGGCGCGCGCCCAATGGCTGTTGTTCTGCATGGGATTTTCAAACATCTTCGCAAGGGAGCACATTTCCATGAACTGCAAAGCCTCATGGAAGGTGCGCGGCGGGTTTTCCGGGACCCACTCGCAGGTCTCCGCGATCTTTTCAAGCCTTGCCTTTTCCTCGCTGTCGCTCTCCGCGGCGGCCATCTCCCGGGCCAGGGCGGCATAGCGTTTGGAATGATCTATCGTGGCCTGCAGGGCAATGATCGCGGCGCGCCAGAAGTAGACCTTGTTTACGTCCGTGCCGCCCGCTGCGATATAGTCGTCGATATGCTGCCGGCAGCGCTCGATATATTTCTTAAGTCCGGCGGGAAGGATATTGGGCCAGTCAAGGGCCGAGGTGCTCTGCCCCGTGATGCCGTTCTGCAGGCCCGGATCGCGCAGCTTCGCGGCCTCGGTCTGCTTTGCCCAGTCGCCCACAAGCTCATGCCAGGCGTCGTAAGTGCGCTTGGGCATGCATATGGGCTCAAAAATGCGTACGGCTTCGCGCAGGACTTCGAGCTCTTCCTTATTAAGCACCGCGGAGGCGTCAAGGGTAACGCCTATTACGCCGTCGTCATTCCATATGTCGTGGATATAGTCGCCGCAGACATTGATCGCCGTCTGGCAGCCGATCACTCCGGTCGTGGGGCGGCCGACGATCTCGTCAAACGGATGTATCTTTATGGGGACGTTGTCCATGACCTTCTTGAGCATTTTGGCGATGCGTATCTCCAGATCATCGCCCTCGGTCTCGCGCCATGACTCCACGGTCAGACGCTCGCGGTCTACGTAAACGCGCCAGGGCGCCGCTTTCATGGCTGCACGCCAGGCCTTGTTTCTCTCGCTCAGTTCAAGCGCGTCGATCTGTTCCAGCAGAGAGCGGTCAATATCATACATGGCGATTACCTCCCGAAATCAACTTATAGTCAAGCGCGAATATGATTATAGCAAGACGAACTTGCGGAATATCCACAGTGCATTGAATATATATCCAAGCGAGGTTTTGGCATTATCTCCGCGCATTCATATCGTGCACAACTGTTTGTTATCGCATCATTTTATTACCCGGGTCAATGATATATCATTACCATGCTCCCGTCAACCGTTTCAGATATGAAATAATACTATACCTGGTCATGTGACATCCGTTCGCGACGGTGTTATAATAACACCATATTAAGGTTATAACAGAAAGGTTGTGCTGATATGGCAGAGATCAACATGCGTCAGATCGAGGTCTTTCTCTCCGCCGCAAAGCATCAGAACATTTCCAAAGCCGCCGCCGAGCTTTATATCAGTCAGCCGGCGCTCAGCAAGACCATCTCCAAAATCGAAAAGGATTTCGGCAGCCCGCTGTTCAGCCGCACCAACCGCGGCGTCACGCTGACGGATGAGGGCAAGGAGCTCTATTCCCGGCTCGACTTTGAGTTCCATCGTTTCCGCGTCAGCGTGGAGAGCATATTAAATCAGAAGCGCCGTGACCCGTCCGATACGCTGCGCATCGGCAGCCTGAACCGCGAGGTCATCTATCTTGTCGCGCAGGAGCAGATACAGGCGTACCGGCTCCGTCATCCCGAGATCAGGATCGAGCTTGAGCGTTATGACGCCTACTCCCTGCGCAGAAAGCTGCTGTGCGAGGAGCTCGACCTGATCATGACCCGGGATTCCGAGCTGATCCCGCCCGAAGAATTCGAAACCCTTTTTATGTGCGAATATCCCGTGTTCTTCCTTGTACCTTTCTCTCAGTCCGATTCCGGGGTCGCCTCCCTCAGCGGAAGGACGCTGTGTCTCGAATCGCCGGTCCAGCGGCAGTGGGCGGAAAATATC
>JAGDDB010000085.1 GCA_017958265.1 Oscillospiraceae bacterium
TCAAGCGCATCGACGTGTACCGGGGCTACCGGGTCCACATCGACTTCAACATCGACTTCGACCAGTTCCAATTCGGCCTCGACCTCAACAGGAAAGAGGCGGCGGCGAAAACTGCATGATATGACAAACGACCCGTTCCTTGATTGGAACGGGCCGTCATTTCAATCTCCTCGATGGATGGTGGAGATAAGCGGGATCGAACCGCTGACCTCTTGAATGCCATTCAAGCGCTCTCCCAGCTGAGCTATACCCCCAGATGGTGAGGAGACGAAATATCAAATTTTAAGAGGGGTGTGTAACCGAATCATTCGCTCTCCCAGCTGAGCTATACCCCCACAGCACGATAGATGATAGCACAGCGCTGTCTGTTTGTCAACACAAAACTTTCCCTTTCGGGCTTATTTTTCGCCCGCGAGGAAAAACACTCCGAGCAGTACGCATATTATGCCCGCCGCGGTAAAAACGGTCATTTTCTCGCTGAATACGGCAATGCCTATTACGGCTGCCGTGACCGGCTCGACGCTGGCCATTATGGACGCCCTTGACGATTCGGTCCGCTCGAGGCCGCGCGTATACAGTATGTACGGCGCCACTGTGGACAGCAGGACCAGCCCCAGCACATCTATCGTCAATGAAACGCTGCCGAAAACGGAAAGGACGTCCCCGTTCGCGAAGAACAGCGAACCCAGGCCGGCAAAAATAAAGGTCCAGAGCGTGACGGTGGATGAGCTGTAATGCTTCAGGGCATAGCGGCCGAAAATACTGTAGGTCGCGTAGAAGAAACCGGAGCCGAGCCCCAGCAGCAGCCCTGCCGCGCTTATCCTCCCGGCTCCGAGCGGATCGCTCACCAGAACGCAGCCGATTATCGCCAGCGCCAGGGCTCCGAGCTTGCGCGCGTCCATCTTTTCGTGCCAGAGCAGGGCGCTCATAAGCATCACGAAGGCCGGGGCGGTGTAAAGCAGTATTCCGGAAACCGCCAGCGAGCATATGCGCTGACAGGCAAAATAGCACAGCGTGAAAAGCAGTATGCTGATTATTCCCGTTCCGAAAAAAATAGGGAGATGCTTCGGCTTAATTTTAAAAACACTTCGGTCAAAGATCGCAAATATCAGGGTCAAACCTATCATGGCCCCCACGTTGCGCAGGGCTATCGCATTGAAAACGGACAGGCCCGCGGCGTACATGGGGCGGGTAAACAGGCCTATGCAGCCCCACAGTATGCCGCCGAGGATTATGCAAAAACTGCCCGAACTTTTCTTTCTGTCAGTCCTCATATACCAGATCTCTTATCTTCGGATGTATTATGTCGAACGACTCGCCGTGCCCGAGCACGTGCTGAACATAGAACATGGCGATGCCGTTTGCCGGGTCGATCATCGAATAGCAGCCCGCCGCGCCGTCCCAGCCGAATTCGCCTACGGGGCTCTTTCCGCCGTCGGATGCGTCCAGCCTGGTGCGCACGCCCATGCCGTATCCGTAGGCGCGGAAGCGCGGCCATTTCTCGCGCATAACGGCAAACTGCCGCGCATTGAGCCGGTTGGACGACATGCGCTTCACGCTCTCCTCGCTCAGCAGGCGATAGCCGTTTTTCGCCGTGCCCCCGTTCGCCAGAGCATCGGGCAGGAGTATGTAATCCGCCGCCGTGCCGCAAAGGCCCGCGCCGCCGGACTCATATTCGTCCGACAGCCTGAAAACATTGTTCTTCGGTATCTCAACGGCTTTCCCGTCCGCTATTACGCATTGGGGCGCCATGGCGGCAAGAGTCTTTTCATCCGGGTGAAACGTCATGCTCTCCATGCCCAGCGGGCCCGTGATCTCCTTTTTGAGATACTCTCCGTAACTCATTCCGGACACGACCTCAATCACTCCGGCCAGCACGTCGTGGCACAGGCTGTACTCAAAGCCGTCGCCCGGATCGTACAGCAGCGGCATTTTCGCCATGGCGCTTACGATGCCGAGAGTGGAGCGGTCCGCCGCCGAGGCGATCTCGGGCGCGGTGATATCGTAGCTCATGCCTCCCGTCATGGAAAACAGCTGATCTACCGTCATCGTCGAGGCAGCGTCACGCAGGCCGTTTCCGTCTCTTACCCTGAGCGCGGCGAAGGCCGGGATGTAGCGGCTGACCGGGGCCGAGATATCCAAAGCTCCCTTTTCCGCGAGGCGGGCAGCCGCCGTGACGGTAAACAGCTTTGTGGAGGAATAGAACCAGAAAACGGTCTTTTCATCGCAGTTCCTGCGATAAGAATAAATCTCCTCGTGCCCTTTCATTATACGCAGATCGTATGCGGGAACGTGCATCTCCCTTTCCAGACCGTCAAGATAAGCCGTCAATGCCTTGAATGCCATGGTGAAACCCCTTTTCCGAAATCATTGATAGCCTTATTATATATCGAACGTCCGCCGAAAAGCAACCGGCCCGACAGCGACGGCTGCCGGGCCGATATCGGAGAAACGCCGGAACTCTTTGTTTCGGTTTTCGGACAAGCAGCCGGAGAAAAGAGCTGTCGTCCGCCTGAGCCGGATCATCCGGCGTTTCCCCGTTAAGATAGATTATCTGTTCTCGTTGACGTAGATCTGTACGCGGCTCTGGATGACGCCGGCAACGGTCTCCGCGGACTTCTGGCCCGCGAAATACGCGCCCGCCTCTTCCTCGATTATCGCCAAAACGTCGTCACGGTTCCTCTGCACGTTGGTCGCGGAGAAGATAGCAGCGTTGACCTGATCGACCTGCTGCTGGGTGAGGGGCTTTGCCATGAACTCTCTCTGCTCGTCGCTGCCCATCATGCCGCCAAA
>JAGDDB010000086.1 GCA_017958265.1 Oscillospiraceae bacterium
GCATGGTGGGAGGAGGCGGCGGCAGATACTTTTCTATCTTGTCTTCCTTCAGATCGAGCAGAAGGGCGACGGCCTTCGCCAGGTCCATGCAGGAACCTCCGCCTATGCCGAGAACGGAGTCGCAGCCTTCCTTCTGAGCGAATACCGCGGCCGCGTTGATCAGGCCGGAGGGAGCGTCGGGCTTGACCTCGTTCCAATAAACGAAATCAATGTTATGCTCCTTGAGGCTCTTCTCTGCCTTAACGGTATTGCCGGCTTTGGTCACGTTGGGACCGCATACAAAAAGCAGCTTTTTGCAGCCGAGCTTTTCCAGTTCTTCGCCAACGCAGCCTATGGCGCCTGCGCCGAAGATAACGGGGTTGAGCTGAGTATACTTGAAAATTCCCATATTTGCCTCCTTATGTTTTTTCGGGCCGGCACGCGGCTTTTTCCCGCGGCGCCTTCCCGATTTGTTTATTTATATAGGATTATACTACGCCCGGGCTGTTATGGCAAGGTTTTTGTGCCTGTTTTTTCCCGTGCGCAAAGAAAGAATTCGACATTATGCATATAAACATCTTGCAAAAATCTTATTTATCTGTTATCATTAACCGATAGTTGGACTGTTTTAATATGTTTACAAAAAAAATTAATATATGGAGGAAAAAACAACATGGCCACCAAAAAAGCAGTAACCAGCGATATCCTCAACATCGTACCCATCGATCTGAGCAAAACCTGCATCAAGCCCGACTCCCTTGCCGGCGAAGTCGCCGTTATTACCGGCGCCGCCAGCAACGTGGGTCTCGGCTATGCCCGTGCGTTCGCATGGGCAGGCGCCAAGGTCGTCATTGCCGACCTCAACGAGAAGGCCGGTGCGGAAGCGCAGCGCGTCATCAACGAGGAAAACGGCGAAGACTGCGCCCTGTTCGTCAAGACCGACGTCACCTCCGAGGCTGACGTCAAGAACCTGGCCGCCAAAGCCTTTGAAAAGTTCGGCAAGGTCGACCTGCTGATCAACAACGCGATGAACATGCGTCTGAACGGGCCCATCCTCAGCTCCCCCGTGAGCGATCTTGAGGCCTCCTTTGCCATTTCCGCAAAGGGCGTCATGCTCGCGGTCAAGGAATTCGTGCCCGCCATGATCGAGCGCGGCCACGGCGTAGTCACCTACAGCGCGACTCAGTTCCACTATGCTCCCCCGATGGTCGGCGGCAGCATCTACACCGCCGGCAAGGCGGCTGCCACCTCCGTCATCATGTCCCTGGCAAACGAAGTGCGCGGCAAGGGCGTTTACGTATTCTGCCTGACTCCCGCCGGCGTAGGCCGCATCGACTTCTCCAAGTTCAAGATGCCGCCCGCCGGAGATATGCCCGCTCCTCCGGTCGATATGCCCCCGCCCCCGGCAGGCGCTCCCAAGTTCGATCCGTCCAAGATGCCCAAGTTCGACATGTCCAAGATGTTCGCCATGCCCGGCTTTGACAGCATGGTCCCGCCCGAGGCAGGCGGCGCCGGAATGGTTTACAGCGTTCTGCACGCAGAAGAGCTGCACGGCTCCGGCATAACCATCCACGACGCTCTCAGCGCCATGGACTTCCCCTATCCCAATCCCGAGACCATCAGAAAGGCCCCCGAGGGAGCACCCGAGGCGCACCGCCTCAGCGACATGGAGCTGACCATGGCGTTCTGCAGCATGGGCCCCGGCTTCAAAAAGAAATAATCGATCATTTATTTACTTATTAGCATTTATGCCCCGGCCCGGCAGGTTCCCCTGCCGGGCCGGAGTCGTTTATCCGTCTTTTTCCGCAGCTCTGCCGCACGCCGCCGCAGCTCCCGAAAGGTGAAATGTCTATTGACAAAAAAGCAAAAAGAGCTTAAAATCGGAGCATGGCTTTTTCGATTTAATTTAATAAGGCATTAAGATAGAGGCGCGGCCGACACGGGCAGCGCCACGCAAAAGGAACGTCGCCGAAGACGGCCCGTGCCGCGCATCGTCCGGTCCGTCGGAGAATATCCGGCGTACCGTCACAGAGATGCGGTGAGCTGTCAATGACCTACCGTATACCCTTTGTAAGTCATGGGCGGTACTGCCTGTGGCTATTTTTATAACAGGAGAGTGTAAACATGCAGAAGAAAGGAAACCGTACCGCAAAGATAATCGCCCTTTTGATAGTGCTTGCGGTTATCGTTGCCGCAGCGTGCTATGCCCTTACCGGGCATGAGCTTGCCAACTCCTTCTGGGCTCTGGTACCGCCCCTGATCGCCATAGTGATGGCCCTTATAACGAAGGAGGTCTATTCCTCCCTGTTCGTGGGCGTACTGGCAGGCGCTCTGTTCTATACGGGCTTCCGTCCGATAGGCACGGTGGATACCATTATCAATGACGGCCTCATCGGCTCCCTCGCCGACAGCTGGGACGTGGGCGTGCTGCTGTTTCTGGTCATGCTCGGCATGCTCGTGGCCCTTGTCAGCAAGGCGGGCGGCAGCGCGGCCTTCGGCAAATGGGCGCAGCGCAACATCAAGAGCAAGGCCGGCGCGTCCTTTGCCACCTTCATTCTCGGCGTTCTCATTTTCATCGACGACTATTTCAACTGCCTCACCGTGGGCAGCGTCATGCGTCCTCTTACCGATAAGCAGGGCATATCCCGCGCAAAGCTCGCCTATCTGATCGACGCTACCGCGGCCCCCGTGTGCATGATCGCTCCCATATCCTCATGGGCCTGCGCCGTGGCCTCCTCCGTTGAGGGCACCAATATTGAGGGCACCATGAGCGGCTTCACGCTTTTTGTCAAGGCCATCCCCTACAACTTCTATTCTCTGCTCACCATAGTGATGATACTCGTGATAACCTTTGCGAAATTTGACTACGGCCCCATGGCCATCCATGAGCGCAACGCCAAAAAGGGCGATCTCTATACGACCGATGAGCGGCCCTTTGCCGCCGCCGATGTGGAGGGCAGCGCCAGAGGCCGGGTCATAGACCTCATTCTTCCCATAGTCGTGCTGATAGTCACCGCTATCATCGGCCTGCTCTATACCGGCGGACTGTTCGACGGCGCCGGAGTATTCGAGGCCTTCGAAGCCTGCGACGCTTCCGTCGCGCTTCCCTGTGGCGCTCTGATAACGCTGATAATAACCTTCATTTACTACATGCTCCGCCGCGTCATGAACTTCAAGGAGTTCATGGAATGCGTGCCGCAGGGCTTCGTGGCCATGGTCCCCGCCATACTCATCCTGTCCTTTGCCTGGACCCTTAACGGCATGACCGGCATGCTGGGCGCGGCGGATTATGTGGGCGGACTTATGGAGTCGGCCTCGGCAAACCTGATGAACATGCTGCCCGCGGTCATCTTCCTGGTCGCCTGTGTACTTTCCTTCGCGACCGGTACCTCCTGGGGCACCTTCGGCATTCTCATCCCCATAGTTGCCAAGATGTTCGGCGCTGACTCCGAGCTGCTCATAATCGGCATCTCCGCCTGTCTTGCCGGCGCCGTCTGCGGCGACCACTGCTCCCCCATTTCCGACACTACCATCATGGCCTCCACGGGCGCTCAGTGCTATCACGTCAACCATGTTTCCACGCAGCTGCCCTATGCCGTGACCGTCGCGGCTGTATCGTTCATATCCTTCATAATATCCGGCTTCGTGCAGAATATCTTCATCGCGCTGCCGATAGGCATAGTGCTCATGGTCCTCACGCTGCTGGTGATCCGCGTTCTTACGCGCTCGAGATACGCCGACAACTGAGCCTGAGCAGACCTAATAAGATCATACGGGCCTCCGCTGCGCATGCGGAGGCCCGTTTTATTTTTCCGAAAATCCCATAAATTTTGCAGATGATTTTACGGCGGGATCAAATGATCCCGCCGTATCGAGTGTCGGCGCCGTACTATTTTCCCGGGCCGTCGCCAGCCAAGTATCGTCGTCACTGATGAGCTTAACTACCGTGTTCGGAATGGGAACGGGTGGGCCCTCATCGTTATCAGCACCAACTGCTTCAGTATACGGAATGTACACTGAAAACCGAACAAAGGGGAAGACGATGGAAGGC
>JAGDDB010000087.1 GCA_017958265.1 Oscillospiraceae bacterium
ATAGTCGTCATAGGTGGAAGCCTCGGACGGTCCGAATACGTTGACGCCGGCGGTGAGGATGAGCAGGTCGGGGCAGGAGCCGAAAACCTTCTCGGTCTCGTCGGCGGCGGCGGCGAAGGCCGCGCGGTCGGTAACGTCGAGCTTGATGGCGTGAACTTCGGCGTTCTTGGACTTCAAGTAAGCCATGGCCTCGTCAAGGTGATCCTGCCTCGCGTCGGCAATGACGACCTTCATGCCGGCCTCGGAGAATATCTGAGCCTGGCCCAGGCCCGCGCCGGAAGCGCCGCCGGTTATGAACGCTATTTTGCCTGCAAAGTCTTTCATGTTTACACTCCTTATCTTGATTTTAATTTTTTGCTAAATTCGAATACATGCAGTATACCACTTTTTTCCGGGCAACTCAATAGCTTAAACGCCCGGGAATGAAAAATCTTCGCACAGAGCCCTTATTTCGCCTTTGCCTCGCAGTAGATGCAGCGGTATATGCGCTTTTCGCGGTCGGTCAGCCGGAAAACGTGGGGCAGTTCCTGCTCGGTGCTGGTTATGCAGCGGGGATTTTTGCATTTGATGATGCCGTTCACCCGCTCGGGCAGCTCAAGGTGCTTTTTCTCGCACAGCACGCCGTCGCGGATGACGTTTACGGTGATGTCGGGATCTATGTAGCCGAGGGCGTCGAGATTTACGTCGATCTCGGCGTCTATCTTTATGATGTCCTTGCGGCCCATCTTGGAGCTGGCGGCGTTCATGATCATTGCCACAGGCACGTCGAGAGAGCCGAGATTGAGCATGTCGTATATGACCATGCCTTCTCCGGCCTTGATATGATCGAGCACAAATCCGTTTTTTATCGCGTCTATTCTCATTTTTATCCTCCTTGTCCGCCCGTTACAGCCCCAGCAGATCGAGGATCAGGGCCATGCGCATATACTTGCCGTTGAGCACCTGCTTGAAATAGCAGGCGCGGGGATCGTCGTCTATGGCGACGGAGATCTCGTTGACGCGGGGCAGGGGATGCATCACGGAAAGGTCGCTTCGGGCGTTTTTCAGCTTTTCCGGAGTAAGGATATAGCTGTCCTTGAGGCGCAGATATTCTTCCTCGGAGAAAAAGCGCTCCCGCTGCACGCGGGTCATATAGAGGATGTCCAGAGAGGATATGACCTCGTCGAGATCGGTGGTCTGCACATAGGGTATGCCGTTCTTGGCAAGGATGTCCTTTTTCACATAGCTGGGCAGCTTAAGCTCCACCGGGGAGATCAGCACCGTTTTTACGCCCGGATAGCGGGACAGGGCCGAGATGAGGGAATGCACCGTCCGCCCGAACATCAAATCGCCGCAGAAGCCTATGGTGATGTTGCCCAGGCCGCCCTTTTCGCGGTGGATCGTGAGCAGATCGGCCAGGGTCTGGGTGGGGTGGTTGTGGCCGCCGTCGCCGGCGTTTATCACGGGAACGGAGGCGTTCATTGCCGCCACCATGGGCGCGCCCTCCTTGGGATGACGCATGGCGATGATATCTGCGTAGCAGCTGACGGTCTTGGCGGTGTCCGCGACGCTTTCTCCCTTTGCGGCGGAAGAACTCATTGCCTCGGAAAAGCCCAGCACATTGCCGCCGAGCTCGTACATTGCGGCCTCAAAGGACAGGCGGGTGCGGGTAGAGGGCTCAAAGAAAAGCGAGGCGAGCTTTTTGCCGCGGCATTTCTCGCTGTACCGGTCGGGATGGGCGATGATGTCGTTTGCCGTTTTGATGAGAGAGTCGATCTCCTCCACGGAGAGGTCGTGGATGTCTATAAGGTGTTTCAAAGGCATTCTCCTTTCTGTCAGCCCTTTGACTGAAGCCAGCTTTCGTCCGAAGGATCGTCCCGGAAGCGCAGAAGACGGCGGACGTCGTCGGGGCTTATGTATCCGTCGCGGGCGGCTATGGCAGCCACGGTGTCGAAATCGGTGAGGGATACGTTTTTAAGCCCGGCTTCCCGCAGCCGGTCGATGCCTTTTTTCATATTGTAGGTGAATATCGATACTGCGCCGAGCACGTTTGCCCCCGCCTCGCGCAGAGCCTCGGCGGTCTCTATGACGCTGCCTCCGGTGGAAATAAGGTCTTCGACGATCACGACGGCGGTCCCCGGGGGCATGCTGCCCTCTATGCGGTTTTGTCTGCCGTGGTCCTTGGCGCCGGAGCGGAC
>JAGDDB010000088.1 GCA_017958265.1 Oscillospiraceae bacterium
ATCGTATTGCCGGTCTGTTATGAAACCCGGCCCGGATGCTCCCGGTGAGCCGACGTCAGCCCGGCGCGTCTCTTCGGGAGTGCTTCGATCGCCGAAAGGATACGCTCTCGGGCGGCGGGGGTCCGATAATCTTCGTACGCGGTTATGAAGACTTACGGAGGTAAGAGCCGGAGACCCAGCCGTAGGTGCCGTCATAGCAGGCAAGATACCATTCGCCGCTGTCCGCCGCCACGCCTATCTGTGTTCCGGTGGGTATGGAGCCGATAGCGTCGTAGTTCGTACCCGGTCCCTTGCGTATATTCAGGTCATACCCATCCGTCTGGACGGTGTAGTAAACAAATTCTCCGTATATTTCCGCGGGGATGAAATCCAGCCTGCGCAGCTGCGCAAGGTCGATCACCTCTTCCGTTATGGGCGGCTCGTTTTCGTCTATTACCGGGTCAACGGGCGCCATCGCTTCGGTGTCCTCTTCACCGCCCGTGTTCTCGGCAGGATCGGGCTCGTCTATAAGCGGCAGGTCAATGCCGTCGGAGATCTGCGGCGGGGGAGAAGGAGGAGCCTGAGCCTCGGTCTTCTTCGAGCGCCACAGGAGATAACCGAGCACCGCGTTGGCAAGAAGGCTGATTATGAGCAGGACCGTTACGATCATACCGACGCCCCTTGAGAAAGGTCCGGCCGGGGGAAGGGTCTCCGCGTCGTATTCATCCATGTCCGCGCCGGCAAAGCCGTCGGGTAAAGGCGGGTTCATTTCCGGAAGAACGGGGGGAGCGATCACAGCGTCCGCAGAAGCGGTATCCGCAGAAGAAAAAGAGGAGTTTTTGACGGCGGGAGCAGGCTCGCGCGGCTTTTCCTCCGTGACGGACCCGGCAGCCGAGCCGAAAGAGGAGGGCGTGTCGGCGCCTTCACGGGCGGGGCGGCTCGCGCTTTCCCCGGCGGCGCCGGACGGCTTCGCCGCGGAGCCGGGAGCGAAATCAAGAGTTTCCTTTTTCAGCTCCTCCAAAGCTTCCTTTGCCGGTCCATAGCCCTGCAGAGCGGATTTTTTCAGCCACATCATGGCCTGCTTGGAATAGCTGTAGGTGTCCTCGACAGTCTCGGCGTCCTGTATCATTCGTCCGTAATGCTTGGCAAGCTCATATTGCGCGGCAGGATCGCCGGCCTCGGCCTTCTGTAAAAGGAGAGGTATATTATTATCCATGATCAGACTCCGTTGCAGCAAAAATCTATGCCTTATTATAAGCAATTTTAACCGTAAAAGTCAACCATAATGGCGTCGGATGACGGCAAAAGACGAAAATCACGTAAAAAACGGAATAAGCCGGGATTATTATGCCCGTGATCGTATTGCAAAACCGCCGCGCCTGTGGTAATATGCCAAGCAGTGCATTTTCGGACCCGGTTTCGGCGGGCGGAGAGCCGCCCGAGCTTTGTTGAAAACCTCGATCATCCGTAAAGGACGCATTTGATATTTGTCGTTTGGAGTGCAGCATGGAACGTAATATTTTCGTACCGGGAGACATACTCATCCCGCAAAACGTCGATATGCACCTTTGGTCGGTAATAGCCTGCGATCAATTTACCTCTGCGCCCGATTATTGGGAGAGAGTGGAAAAAACGGTGGGTAACGCGCCGTCTACGCTCAGACTGATGCTGCCGGAGGCCTATCTTGACAGACCGGACGTGGACGGTCTTGTAGCAGGCATAGAAAAAAGCATGCTTGAATATTCGAGCAGCGGTCTTTTCAGAACATTGGAGAATTCCTATGTGTTTGTCGAGCGTACCGTGTCGGGAGGCGGCGTAAGACGCGGCCTGCTCGGATCGCTCGATCTTGAATGCTATGATTATTCTCCGGACTCCGCTTCGCCGATAAGGGCGACGGAGGGTATAGTGCCCGAAAGACTGCCGCCGAGAGCCAAAGTCCGCAGCAAGGCATGCCTGGAGCTGCCGCATATAGTCGTTTTTATAGACGACCCGGATATGAGCGTGATCGCGCCCGCCGAAAGCGAGGCAGGGGAGACCCTGTACGATTTCGAGCTGATGGAGGGCGGAGGACATATCCGCGGCAGAAGGATATCGGGCGCCGGAGCCGGGAGGATAGAAAAGGCTCTCGCCGGGTTGGCGAGCCCGGAACGACTGACAGAGAAATACGGCGCCGAAAAAGCGCCGGTGATATTCGCCGTAGGCGACGGAAACCACAGCCTTGCCGCGGCCAAGATGAATTGGGAGACGGTGCGCGAAGGCCTGAGCGAGGAGCAGAAAAAAACGCACCCCGCCCGCTGGACCATGGTGGAGCTGGTCAACCTGCATGACAGCACCATCATTTTCGAGCCGATATACAGACTGATCTTCAATACCGATACGAAAGCCTATCTGAGCGAGGCAAAGGAGTTTTTCTCCCGTTTCGGAGGCAGGCAGAGACATACGCTGACCTGTTTTACGGGCGAGGGCAGTGTGGACTGCGGCACGGGCGAGCTGACGCTCGGCGAGTGCATCGCGGCCTGTGAGGAGTTTGCCGAGCGATATGCCGAAAAACACGGGGGACGCATAGACTACATACACGGCCGTGAGACCGTGCTGGAGCTGGGCTCCCGAAAGGACTGCGCCGGTATACTGATGCCGATAATGGATAAAAAAGAGCTCTTCCCCTCGATAACACGCAGCGGAGCGCTGCCGAAGAAGAGCTTTTCCATAGGGCCGGCCCTGGATAAAAGATACTATCTTGAGTGCCGCAGGATAATTCCCTGACAGATATCCCGAATGCTTTTATCCGTCACGGCAAAATGACCCGGCGTTTGCCCTGAGTTTTCATATCCGGCACCGCCGCGGCGCTTACGGCAAAGCGCGGCAAAGCCCGGCTTATTATATCCGCGGCCTTATCGGCGTTTCCGACCACTTCGAGACGAAGTTCGGCGCCGTGAAGCGAGGCGGAATAGTCAAGGATATCATCATCACCCAATAAAAGCTCGTCCAGCGTGTAAATGCTGACGGGCTTTTTTATTTCGTCAATACGGCCGAGTATTTTGTCCAGCCGCTTTTCGCTCCGCCCGCAGGCGCAGCGGCCGGGGAGGATGCGGCTGATATCCCCGGTGCGGTAGCGTTCGAGGGGCATTGCCTCCCGGCGAAGAGTGGTAAAAACTATTTCTCCCCATCGGCCGTCCGGCAGGGGCTCACAGGTATCGGGATCTATTATCTCGGTCAGGAATTCGTCCTCGCGTATGTGGTGTCCCTCCAGCTCGGAGCACTGTACTGCAAAGCCCAGCCCGCTTTCGGTAAGGCCGTAATGGGAATACACGGCGGTATCCCATACCCTTGCCACGGTCTGCCTGAGGCTGTCCGCGACGTAATCCGAGCTGAGCAGGACGGCGGCCGGACGCAGAGAGGGAAGCGTAAGAGCGAGGCGGCGAAGAGGCACGGGAGCTGCCACGATCACATCGGGCCTGAGTTTTGCCAGAAAGGCGGCGGCCTCGGCATGGTCATTCACCGCTCCGTGGAGAAAAGGCCGCGCTCCGAGGCGGGAAAGACCCTCGGCAAGCAGAGCGCCGAGCCCGTCGGGAGAGGAACTGCCGAGCAGGATGGCGACGGACGAGCCGGGAGGCGAGATGTGAGCCATGCCCCTGTGAAAATAATCAGCGGTGCTTTCAAGATCGCCCTCGGTGAAATACAGGCGCTTTGCCGGGCCCGTGCTGCCCGAAGAGCGCATGGTTACGATGCGTTTTATATCCTTTTGACTTACGCGGCACATGCCCGTTCCGCCGTTAATGATATCGTCGGCCGTGGTAAAGCCGTTCATTTGTCCTCCAAGGCCTCTTCGACCTCGGCCATGCGGCCCTCGGCGAGGGACTGAGGTATAAATACCTTTCCGCAGCCGGGGCATACAAGCACCTCGTGACTGAAGGAGCGCCCCATATATTCAAATACGGTGGATCTCGGCTTGAGCGGTTTGTCGCATTTATTGCATTTCCATTCTATATTGTCCATTTCAGCCTCCGATACGTCATTCCCGCCATTTCATGCGGTGAGAGTAAGCGGCGGCAACCTGATATACGCCGCCTTCGCCGCTGTACTGTACCCAATAGGTGGCGGCGTTTTTGCGCAGACTTGCCAGGGAATATCCGCCGCCCGTGAGCTTATCGCCGCTCTGCTCGGCCCGCCAAAGCGTCTCGCGGATATCGTCGGCGCTAATGAGGCTTTTTTCCATCGACGCCTGTATTTCCGGCGGGATAATGAGCTCAACGCCGTCCCAGGGTCTTGACTCGGGTGTGAAATCCATGTTCCATATCTCCTTGAGCAGTTCCTTTTTCAGACGGAGCGCGTTTTCACGTTTTTTCTGAAGCGTGGGTGTGTCTTCGCCGGGGCCGAAATAGAGGTCGAGTATATGACTGCATTCCTTGCCGCGGCTGAGGAAGACCTCCCTGCAGTTGGCGCAGTAGACTATATAAGGCTCGGCGTTTTCTTCGGCGCGGGAAGAGCTGATCTTTTCAAACAGAGAGGGATTGGGCACCTGTATATGTCCTCCGTATCCGCAGCAGCGGCAGCCGTGCTCCGCTTCCTTCAGCTTTGAGCCCGCCTGCGCGGCAAGAGCGCGGACGGAGCGGCGCATGGCGTCGTCTTCGCGGGCGGAGCAGGGGTCGAATACGACCGCGGCGGGATAGGAGGAAGAAGAGCGGGGAAGAGAGGCCTTCTCCATCAGCTCATAAAGCGAGATCCTTTTGATCTCGGGCAGATATTCTTCAAACATGTTCGAGCAGGTGGCACAGGCAAATACCAATGTGGGACTGCCCATGCGCTCCCATGCCTCGCGTATAGCGGAAAAGTTGTTTTCAAGGCGGCTCATGTCGCCGGCCCAGAGCGCCGGAGCGCCGCAGCAGCCGAGCATCAGACCGACGCCGCCGTCACAGCTGCGCGTAAGACAATCGTAGGCTTTTTTCAAATGTCCCACATTGTCCATGCCCAACCGGCAGCCGGGGAAGAAAGCGTATTTGCAGGCGTCGGAGCCGGGAGGCGGGAGAAAAGCCGAAGCCTCGCCGCAGGAAAAGTCCATCTCCCTCAGCCAGTAGTCGTGAAAAGCCGCCGGGGCGGTGCCCTTTTCAAAGCGGTTGGCGCGGGAGAGCATCAGCATCGCGCCGACGTCGACCTTTTCGGGGCAGACGGAGCGGCAGTGCCCGCAGTTGGTGCATGAATATGTCTCGCGAACGAGGCTTTGAGTGGCAATGGGGGGATTGGCCTGAGAATCGGAAAAAGCTTCTCTTGCCATGGAACGCGGCTTTTTGCGGAAGTGCGCAAGCACCTCGCAGGAGCGCATACAGCTGTCGCAGTCGCATTTCATGCAGCGTGCCGCCTCGGCCCGCGCGCTTTCTTCGTCGCGCACTTCGATCTCCGCCTCGGGAAGAGTGTCTTCATGCTCCACGGTGCGGTCGCAGAAAGCGTAGGAAACGTTTTCCACCGGGCCGGCACGGCCGGTCATGAGATAGGTTTCCACCAGCTTTGAGACCTCGGCGCCGACGGCAATGCCCTCCATCAGGCTCATGCCCGTCAGCTGACCTCCGCGGAAAAACTTTTCCCCCTCAAAATCGATGCCGCCTTCGCCGGTGGCGATATATACGGCGTCGTAAGAAGAGAGCTGAGACGGGCTGCTTATTTCGGTATTAAAACGGAATTCGGCCTCGACCGCGGCAAACTGAAGGGCTATATCCTCGTCAAAGCGGGCAAAATCCGCGTGAGAGCGAAGAGAGCCGCCCCAGCCGGGAGCTTTGTCAAACACGGTGACTTTATATCTTTTCTGAGCCAGGTTCAATGCGGCCGACAGGCCCGCCGGGCCTGCGCCGACCACGGCGACGGAATGCTCCTTGGGCGGGATGTTATAATGCTCCGCTTTTTTTGCGCCGGAGTATTCTATCGCCGCCCTTTCCAGAGCGGGTATGTCGACAGCTCCGCCGAGAGAGGCGCGCTGGCAGTGTTCGCGGCAGGGGGCGGGGCAGAGCGCCGAGACGATCTCCGGAAATATGACGGCGTTGCGATAGTTTTTCCAGGCGGACGACCAGCGGCCCTTCTGACATTTTTCGGTGAAAGAACGCACGTCCAGCTTGAAGGGACAGGCGCAGGAGCATGAGGCGCTCTCGCCGTTGAAGCAGGCGTCGGTAAAATCGGTGAACTCTTCTATCTGCATGGTGATCCTCCGCTTGTAGGCGAAATTAAAACTTGTCTGCAAAAACAATAATACATCCGGCGGCGCGTGTACGCAAGCGCCGCGCGGATAAAAACCGAAAAATCTCCCCGATAAACTTACAGACGGGATCTTGTCCCGTCTGTAAGCTCGTTATGAAAAACGTTGATCGATCACATGGGATTGGCCTTGATGTAATCAAGCTCGTCCTCAAAATCGTTGCCGAGGTAGTATTTGGCGGGCTTGATGTCCTTGCCCTGAGCCTTGGCCTCCAGACCGGCCTTGACCTTGTCGGGAGTGGCGGGCAGCTCGTATACGCGCACGCCGCAGGCGTTGTTTATGGCGTTGATGACCGCCATATGTCCGGAGCTCTGGAAGCACTCGGAGCAGCCGCAGGAGCCGTGAGGACCGTTGGGACGCGGGGTCTCGATGAACATCACGTTGAAGTCGTCGGGAACGGCGTCTATCTGCGGGATGCCGGCGCCGACCATATTGCTCGTCTTCTTGTCGGCGTTGTACTGCTCGCTGAGCGCAAAGCCTATGCTGTGGCTCAGTCCGCCGTAGGCCTGGCCCTCAACGCTGAGCAGGTTGCCTATTACTCCGACGTCGGCGACGGTGGTGTACTTGAGCACCTTGGTCTTGCCGGTGGCGGGATCTACGTCGACGAGGCAGGTATTGACGGCGTACATGAAGGTGGGGTTCTTTTCGCCCATGCCGGTGTTGGGATCGAGTCCCGGAGGCAGGCCGATGTTGAACTGGTCGTAGTGACCGACATACTTGGTGGGGATGCCCTCGGCGGTCATCTCCTCATAAGTGCGCCAGCTGCCGTCGGGCTTCTTCATGGCCTCGAGGAGCTGATCGGCGGCGTTGATGATCGCGTTGCCGCCCATGTAGTGGCAGCGGGACGCGGCGGCAAGGCCGGTGTCCGGGCAGGTCTTGGAGTCGTTCATGACGAGACGTACCTGATCGGGGGTAATGCCGAGAGGCTCGAGAGCCTTGACGGTATGAGTCAGAGAGCCGATATCGCCGCCCTGTCCGACGTCTTCCCAGGTGTCGTAGCAGGTGACGGTGCCGTCGGCGTTGAGCTCAAGCGCGGCCTCGGCGGAGTCGAACATGCCGATGGTGATCAAAAATCCGCCCAGCGAGATGCCCACGCCCATTGCCTTGCCTTCCTTTTTGCCGGCTTCGGCAAGAGCCTTGTACTCGTCGTACACGGGCTTAATCTTCTCGAGCATCGCGGGGTAGGGATAATCGTAATACGGGACGCTGTTTATGGTGAGATCGCCGGGACGCGCCGCGTTGAGATAACGGAACTCCCACGGATCCATGCCTATTTCCTCGGCGGCCATATCGATGAGCGCTTCGGTGCAGGTATATATCTGCGGGGCGCCGAAGCCGCGGTAAGCCGCATTGAAGCCGTGGTTGGTGGCAACGCCGCGGGCAAGGGCCTTGAAGTTGGGGATATTGTAGCCGTGGAAGCCGACGGATACGAGGTTGTTGAAGATCTTGCCGGCCACGACGCCGTAAGCGCCGTGATCGAGGCCGACGTCGTACTCGGCGGCAATGATGCGTCCGTCGTCGCCGACGGCCAGACGGCCGTTGGTATAGGTGGCGCTGCGCTTGCCGGACATGTGCATGAATTCCTCATAGCTGAGGGTCATGGTGCAGGGCATATCCAGGTTCTGCACGGCGGTGGCGACCAGGGCGTAGGTGTTGGCGGTAACGGAATAGCCGAAGGAGCCGCCGACGGTGTTCATGATGACGCGAATCTGATCCTTTTCAAGACCGCAGCCCTGCTCGATGGCCTCGATGGCCTCGGTGATGGCCTGAGCCTTGCACTGTATGGTGAGCATGCCGTCCACGCCCCAATAGGCCTGTACCGTGTCGGGCTCTATGGGAAGATGCGGCTCATGCTGGCTGTGGAAGCTGCCCTCCACCACGTGAGGAGCGTCGTCAAACAGCTCGGCCGTGTCCTCGCCCTTGAAGCAGGGCTGCTCCATGTAGAAGTTGGGCACGTTCTTGTGCAGCTGAATGGAGTTGGGCATGACCGCCTCGGGCAGAGTCATGTAAGAGGGAAGGACCTCTAACTTCTGCTTTACCTTTTTGGCGGCCTCGCGGGCATGCTCGCGGGTATCGGCGGCCACGAGAGCTACAACGTCGCCCATGCGGCAGATCTTCTCGCCGCAGATGACGGGGAACTCGGTAAGGCCGCTGCCGCGCTGACGGGGAACGACGGCGGGCGCGTCAATGTTGTTGGTGCCCTTTACGTCTTTCGCGGTCATCACCTTGATCACGCCGGGCATCTTCTCGGCTTCGCTGATATCGAGATCGATGATGTTGGCGTGCACCGCTTCTCCGAGGACGACTGCCAGGTGAGCCGTGCCTTCGGGCATCTTGAGAGCCAGATCGTCGCCGTAATCGGCAAGACCGGTGGCCTTGGCAAGAGCGGTGGGACGGGGATGACGGGAACCGTAAATATCCTTTTCTTCCTTGAAATTGTAGGTGATATCTTCCATCGTAAGCTCGCCGCGCATGACCTTGGCAGCCATCATGACCGCGTCGACTATGGGTTTGTAGCCCGTGCAGCGGCATACGTTGTGATGCGAACGGAACCATTCGCGGACCTCTTCACGCGTGGGGTCGGGATTGGTGAGCAGCAGACCGTAGGCCGATACGATGAAGCCGGGGGTGCAGAAGCCGCACTGTATGCCGCCGTAAGTGATCCACGCCTGCTGCAGGGGGTGGAGCCTGCCGGGGGCGCCTATGCCCTCGATGGTAAGTATCTTGCTGTTTTCGGGAACGCTTGAGATCTTCTTGGTGCAGGAACGCACGGGCTCGCCGTCGATGAGGACGGTACAAGCTCCGCATACGCCCATGCCGCAGCCTACCTTGACGCCCGTGAGCCCGATGCGGCGAAGAACCGTGGAAAGCTTGTCCTTCTCCGGGTCACAGATGACAAAACGCTGCGCGCCGTTGATTTCAAACGCCATTCTGGTGAGCTTTGCCAATTATTATCATCCTTTCGTAAGAATGTATTCTGCTTCATTATGCAGAATAACATACAAAACCTTCCGATTCAAGCTTAATTGCGCCGTAAAAGGCCGCATAAGGTCATGTCGGGTTATTCTTTTTTGAGAATAAAGAACGTGAATGTACGGCAGGGCCTATCGGGAAAAACCGGCGAAGCGGCGGCGGTCAATCCACAGGCCGAGAGCGGGATGGTATACGAAGAATATCCGCACTCCTTCCGGCATCACGTTGAAGCCGGGGGAGAGATAGGCGGGGTGGTAGCGGGACAGGGCGAGACCGCAGTCCGCGTAACGATAACCGACGCTCTCGATCTCGCCGCGGCTGAGTCCGCCGGGGGCGTAGCAGATATCGAAGCGGCCGTCGCTGCTGCCGTGTATCAGATGCGCCGCGGCGCCCATGTTCCGGCGAAGCTCCGGTTCCTTCTTCATCATTTCGAGTATATGATCCCTGCCCCGGTAACCGTATTTTCGTATTATCCTGTCGTTTTCGGCATTTTCTCCGAAGCGTTCCGCTCCCGGAGCGAGTATAAGCAGGGAGCCGCCGTCCGATATTGCCATGCGCGTGCGGTATACGGCCTTGTTTCCCAGCCAGGTGCTGCGGTATTCGCCCGGATCGAGGTATACCACGCAGCGGTCAATGCTCTCGTCGAGCCAGCTTACATTGTACCGCTGCGCGGAAGCCACGGCGGCGTCGAGCACGCCGCGCGTATCGCCGATAAAAAGTCCGTGTATTACGGTTTTGCCGTTTGCACTGCCGGCCGTAGTCAGCACAAACATCAGCGGCAGGCTGCCGAGCCAACGTTCCAGCGCATAGTCGAATATCTGCCTGACGGGGGTATGGTCGCGGCCCATCATGTTTTCCAGGCCGCATACGGCGCCGAGCATATGGGAGCCGTTTATCATCTCCGTGCCGCCTACGCCCACAAAGAGATTCTTCGAGTGGTTTGACATGCCGATGACCTCGTGAGGCACGACCTGTCCTATTGAAATGATCAGATCGTATCCGCCCTGCAGCACACGGCGGCTGAGCTGTACCGGTATGGGCTCCGTCCAAAGTCCGCCGGTAAGAGAAGCGATATAGTCTCCTTCTATCTCGCCGAGGGTGAGAGTATCGGAGGGATCATGCACGATGAAGCTTTCAAAGGGTATGCCGGGATACATTTTTTCCGCTTCTCCGCGCGTCATGGGAACATGAGTGCCCAAAGCGGGCATGACGTCCACCTGAGCCGGGAGCAGGGCCTGCCGGTAAGCGCAGGTCAGAAATCCCGCTCCGGAATGAAAGCGGGTTATATCCGGAGGGATGATAAGCACCTTTTTCGGGCTGAGTCCTTCAAGCGAGCGAAGCACGCAGCGCGTCTGTTCCGCCTCGCTCAGCCCCGAACCGCCCGCATCATTGAATAAAAGCTCCATTTTATACTCCCGAATACGCCGAAAAACCGCCGTCCACCGGCAGCGTAATGCCCGTGACGAAACGCGAGCATTCTTCGTCCGCTAAAAAAAGAAGGGCCCCGATAAGATCGTCCGGCTCGCCGAGCCTGCGCATCGGAGTGGCGGCGAGGATCTTTTGAGTACGCATGCTCGGGCTGCCGTCCTCGTTGAACAGAAGGGCGCGGTTCTGCTCCGAGGAGAAAAAACCGGGAGCTATGGCGTTTACCCTTATTCCCGCGTCTGCAAAATGCACCGCCAGCCACTGGGTC